>CALFYU010000181.1 GCA_937952455.1 uncultured Planctomycetaceae bacterium | reverse complement strand
CCACCTCGAAACCCGCCCCCACCACGCCATTCACCGCGATGAATAATCCGGGCTAGCAGGCCGACACGCGCAACACAGTTCGCAATATCACTCCTTTGCGTCTCCGCGTCTTTGCGCGAGTTGTTTTTCTCAGACGCTACGAGAACAGCTCGCCGATCAAGTTGCCCCCTTCCACCAGCTTGATCGGGCGGTCGTTGGTGGCCATGTATTCGTTGTGCGGGTCCAGGCCCAGGATGTGGCAGAAGCTGACGAACAAATCCTGCACCGCCACCGGCCGGTCGGTGACGTCGGTGCCATCTTTGTCGGTCGCGCCGATCACCTGCCCGCCGCGGACGCCGCCGCCGGAGAACGCGGCCAGCCAACCTTTGGAATAGTGGTCGCGGCCGCCGTCCGGTTTGATCTTCGGCGTGCGGCCGAATTCCCCCATCCAGACCACCAGCGTGTTGTCCAACATCCCTCGCCGGTCCAGGTCGTTGAGCAGCGCGGGATAGGCTTGGTCGGTTTCCTGGCAGAGGGGGGGATTGTCGCGAAAGCCGTTGTTGTGCGTATCCCAGCCGGCATCGTTGCGTCCGCCGGTGCTGATGACTTCGATGAAACTCACGCCCTGCTCCACCAAACGCCGGGCCAGCAAACAACCTTGGCCGAACTCCGTCCGGCCGTATTCCTCGCGAATTGTTTCCGGCTCATCCTCCAAGTCGAACACCCCCAACCGCGGGCTGAGCACGAACTGTTCGGTCCGCTCATAGATGTCGCGCTTCTCCTTGATCAGTGCATCGGTGGCGGAGGTGTGATATTCGGCGTCGAATTTCGCCGCCAAACTGAGCCGACGACGCAGCGTGTCGGCGTCGACGACCGGCTGGAAGTTGGGGGGCAGCGCGCCGGGCGAGGGGATATTGAACGAGGCATATTTGGCACCGAGCACCCCGGCATCGACGTCGCGGGTGGCGATCCGCGGCTTGCCGATCCGCACAAAACTGGGCAAGTCGGTTTGTGGATCAAACCGGTCGCGTGCCACCACGGAACCGAACGTGGGATAGCGGACCGAAACCGAGGGGGGATAACCAGTCCGCACCAATGCGATCGCGCGGTCGTGGACGGCTTCATTGCTCCGCATCGAACGGATCAAGGCGATCTTGTCCAGCATCTGTGCGGTACGGGGCCAATATTCGGCGAATTCGATGCCGGGCAATGTCGTGGAGATGGCGGTGGCCGGACCTTGGTATTTGGAACCGATCTTGGGATTGAACGACTCATACTGGCTCGGCCCGCCGTCCATCCATAGCAGGATCATCGACTTGCCTCGCTTGCGGAGTTCATCCGCCTGGAGCGAAACCAAATCCCGCCAACCCACCGTCAGCGCCCCCGCCGCACCGGCCCCCACGGCAACCTGCCGCACAAACCCCCGCCGGCTCACCACGCCGGCCCGTGACATTCCGACGTCGAGGATCGGTGTGTGCATGTCGCTGCGCGAGGCTTGAGGGGCGAGGCTTGAGGCTTGAGGGGTTTTCATGGGAAGCTTTTCTCGTCTACTGGAACCATACGGCGTGAGACCAGACCAACAGGGCGTCACCAACCAGCCCTCAAGCCTGTCACCTCAAGCCTCACGCCTACCGCGTCGTAAACTCCACCGTATTCACCAACCCCCACAGCAAATCCTCGAAGGCGGGGCCGCGTTGGCCGACTTGTTGGATGTGCTCGGTGGCGATGGTCACTTCCCGCTGGCTTGGTCTGCGGGCCAGCACTTGCAGGAACAGTTGCTCGATCGCAGCGGAGTCGTCTGGGTAGTCCGTCAGTAAGCGGCTCAGTTGTGTGCCGCTGTCGGGGTCGGCGTTGATTTGTGCCTGCAGCTGTTTGTTGTTCATCAAAAACATCGCCTGCCCCATCGTCCGCGGCTGTTCTGCTTCGGGCAGTGATGGATCGGCGATAAACGCGTCGACGACCAGGTCCCGGGTACTCTTCGGTGGCGGCGGAAAACGAAATGCCTTCGTCGCCGGTTTTTTCTCCGGCGTGACGTTGGGCAAGCCGGTTGCCATGACCAATGCGTCAAACAGCACGTCGCCGCGGAGTCGCTCCGCCACCGGACCGGAGGCCAGGATGTCGTCTTTGCTTTGCGCAATGGGCAATTGCCGTTGATAGGCCCGCGTCGAAACGATCAGGCGAAACAGGTCCTTGATGTCGCAACCGGTCGCCAAGAAATGTGTCGTGAGTGCATCGTGCACCTCGGGTAACAGATGTTCCTTGTAGGGACCCATGTCGTCCACGGGCTCAAAAAATCCGCGGCCCATGAGCTTGGCCCAGATGCGATTGACGTAGGCGCGTGCGAACCAGGGGTTATCGGGTAACGTGATCAAGTTCGCCAAGCGTTGCCGGCGGGCCATATCCGGTTTGCCCAGCGGCAATCCCTCGCCCGTGGTCAACACCGGCTGCATCGGCGTTCCTTTTTCGTTAACGTCGACGGCGTTGGGCATGCTGTATTCGCCTTTGCCCCGATCGGAGACGATCGTCCCGGTGCCGTCCTGCACTTTGCCCAGTTTGCCCTCCGCCCGAGCGAAGAAGGACGCCATCTGATGAAACTCTTCACGCGTCCAGTCGTCGTACGGGTGGTCGTGACACTCGGCGCACTGCAGTTGCAGCCCCAAGAAAATGCGGGCCGTCTCCGCTCCCAGTTTGACGGCGTTTCCTTGGTGATAGCCGACGAACGTGGCGGCCGGATTCTCTTTGACCGGACCGGTGGCGGTTAAAATCTCCCGAACAATCTCCGCCCAGGAGCGGTTGGCATTCAGCTCCGCCGCCAGCCATTCTTCGAACAGGCCGTAATCGAGAAACGTCAATTCCGGCGGCGGGACGCGGGCGCTGATCGTATCCCGCCAATAGTGCGCCCAGCGGATGCCGTATTCAGCGCTTTCTAGCAGTCGGTCAACCGCTGCACGGCGACGGTCGGTATCGGGGTCGGCGAGAAACCGCGAGATTTCTGCGGGCGTTGGTTGGCGGCCAATTAAGTCCAAGCTGACGCGCCGCAAGAATTGTTCATCACCGACAAGCGGCTGCGCATCCATCTCGGTGACCGATTCGACGACCAAGCGGTCCACATCTTCGGGCGTCACCCGCTGCCCCGGTTCGGAGGCGTGAGCAGTTATCGCCAACAGCCCAAGTATGCCCAGGAGCAGAGTGTCTCGAACGATCGTCATCGATTGCCCTTACGACGTTAGCATCGAAGAATCGTGTTTACTGGTCCGGCTTACCGCGTTTCGGATTTTGCGAAAGCAAATAACCGTGGGGAACACGTGCCCGGGCACTTCAGACTACAGTGGCCGCGTGGCATGGTCAAGTTGCCTAAGTCTCAGCGCAAATCGAGGCCGCAACGGAGACGTCTTTTTCGCTGCTGAGATTGCGGCGAATCTTGCCGCAAAGTTCCTTGAATTGGGCAAGCTCGTCATCGGTCAATCCCATCGCCGCTTGTTCACGAGTCTCGTGGGCACATTGCACGCCTCGCTCCCAGAGCGCTTCAGCCCGGTCGGTCGCGCGAATTCGTTTACAGCGACGATCATCGGGGCACGGGACACGTTCCAACACACCGTCCCGTTCCATGCGATCCAGAATTCCGGCCAAAGTGGGGGCTTCGATACCCATTCGTTCGCCCAATTCGCGTTGCGTCTGTTCGCCGTGCATGGAGATCAGCGCCAAGACCTCCCATTGGCGGAACGTAATCCCGTCCTGCGAAAGCTTGGCATCGAGCGACTTCCGCAGCGCATGCGCCGTCGAACAGACCCAATATCCCAAACTCTGTTCAAAATCGTAACTTAACATAGAGACCGCTTTCGGCGCGTGTGGTGAACGCGAATATATATGTTTTCTTCGACAACTGTTGATGGGAATCTGTGATGGGAATCGCCGAGAGAGCGCAGCGAAAGCAGGCGGGGACGCAGCCATCGCCCATTTTGTGTTATCTATCATACAAAATGGGCAGACCAAGAATCAAGCAGCGTGAAAGTTGACCTGGTGTGCACGGGTCGCTTGCCAATTGATACAGCGGGGGCAATCTTCGCGACAACACCCGACGGCGTGCCCACGGCTCGACTTGACATTACCAAATCCGCGGATGCCACGGCAACTGCCGGCTCGTCGGTTTCCCGGGCATTCAACCGCTCCAAATAGACAACACGGAATACTCGGACTGAGCAAGAACAGCCGCTGCGCCAACGGAATCTGAGGTCGATCCGCCCGGCGATACACCAGCCGACCCTCGACAATCACGTGGCTGACCTGCGTCTTGTGCTCAAACGGGTCGCCGTCGTAGACCACAATATCGGCCACCTTTCCCGGCTCCAGACTGCCGTAGCGGTCGTCAATTTTTAGTAGCCGGGCCGCATCGAGCGTGACGGCCCGTAAAGCTCGCGCGCGCCCCAGTCCATAGACCATTGCCATCGCCGCTTCATGACGTATCACGCGCGTTTTGGGCACGTACGTCTCGACGCCGCTGCCGATGGCGATCGGGACTTCGTGATCGGCCAGCACCGCCGCGTTCCCCAGGAACGAACGATATGTCTCCATGCCCCCCACGCGCTGCATCGTGGGATGCACGATGACCGGCACATTGGCGGCTTTAATATTGTCGGCCACGAGATAGCCGTCGGCGGCCAATGCGATAGTCGCGTCCAATTTGAACTCACCCGCCAACCGCAGTGCCGTCAGAATATCGTCACCCCGCTGCGCGCAGAACATTGCGGGAACGTTTTTCTCCAAGACGCTCGCCAATGCTTCCCGTTTCAAATCCCGGTCGGGAACTTTGTCGGCGTCCTGGTCCGGTTTTTTCTTGCGCGAGAAATTCGCCGCACCCGTCAGCGCTTCGCGAATCAGCGAGGCCGTTCCCATCCGCGTGCGGGGTTTGCGTCCTTTGTAAGTTTCCTTGGGCCACTCTCCCAGATTGAATACCATCGACTGCGGAAATCGGATCGTCATGCTCTCCGGCGTGCGGCCGTGAGTGTGGAACACGCCGGACATCCCCGCGATCACGTTTGCCCGTCCCGGACAGGCGTGCACGGTCGTGATGCCTTGTTGCAGCAGAAACTGCAGCAGCGGCTCCGCTGGGTTGAAACCGTCCAACACGCGGACGTCAGCTTGGTTGGGATCGCTCTCTTCGTTGGAGTCCTGATCGGCGCGGATATTGTATTCCCCTTCCAACGGCACCACGCTGTGGGCGTCAATCAAACCGGGTGTCACTTCCGCCGCCGCCACGACGGGCAGTCCGGCAGGAACTTCGAAGTCCGCCTGCGGTCCGGCAAACACGATCTTTCCATCGCGGACGTGCACAGCACCGTTTTCAATTGGGTCTCCGGCGGCGGTATGCAGCCGTCCGGCGAGAATCACAAACTCGGTCGACTCGCCATCGGGTTGATTCGTTCCATCGGGAATCGTCGACGCTGTCGCCGTCTGTAGCGGGACGGCCAGCGGTTTTTCCGGCGGAATTCGCTCCTTATCGGTGACCGCAAAACCGCCGGTTTGATACACCCGCTGTGTCTCATCGGCCAGATCGAAGACTCGCTTGCCGTCGATATCCGTCTCCAACACGGGTGAATAGCCGCTAAACGGCGGTCCACTGAGAACGACAAAATCGGCGTCCTTGCCGGCTTCCAGCGAGCCGATGCGGTCGTCGAGGTGCATCACCTCCGCCCCGTGCAGCGTGACCGCCTTCAGAGCAATTTCTTCGGACAGTCCACCCCGCACGGCGATCGCTGCTGTTCGCAAAAGGAAGCGGCTTTCGGTCACGGGGTCGTCGGAATTGACCAGGACCTTCACCCCGGCGGCCGCCAACTCCGCGCCGCACTCCTCGATGAACTGCACCACCTCAGCTTTGCCGCCGGGACTGTCGGGAATGGTCATCGACACTGGTACGCCCCGCTTGGCGATCTCGTCGACAATCTTATACGCCTCCGTCCCGTGCTGAATCACCAACTCGAAATCGAATTCCTCTTTCAATCGTAGGACTGTGAGCAAATCATCGGCGCGGTGCGTGTGGAAATGAACGGTCCGCTTCTTCTGAAGCACTTCGACCAACGTCTCCAAACCGAGATCGACGTCCGGCGGCGAGACCTCTTCGCCGGCGGCCAGTTTCTTACGGTAGCCGTCCCATTTGCGGCGGTAATCGAGCGCTTTGAGAAACGCCTCGCGCTGCAGAGCGGCAATCTTCATCCGCGTGCCGGGCGCCTGGCCCTTACTGCCGTAACTCCGCTTGGGGTTTTCGCCGTTGGCCATCTTGAGTCCCCCCAGGACGTCCGGCGAGGCGATCCACATTTGTTCCGGCGTGTGTCCCCGCAATTTGACATAGATCGTTTGCCCGCCGATCACATTGCCGCTGCCGGGCATGACGTTCGCTGTGGTGACGCCGCCGGCATTGGCCATACGAATCCCCGGATCAAAGGGATTGAGCGAATCGAGCGCGCGGACCACGCTCTGTACGGGACCGGTCATTTCGTTCCCGTCGCTGTTGGCCATCACCGACGGCCGCGAATAGACACCCAAGTGCGAATGCGTGTCGACCAGGCCGGGGATGATCACCTTTCCCGTGGCATCATGCAGGTCCGCGCCCTCGGGAACGGCAACGTCCTCCACCGGTCCCACGGCGATGATCTTCCCGTTCTCGATGAGCAGTGTCCCGGGATCAAACACCTTATCCGCGGCCGTTAAAATTCGGGCGCCTCGATAGGCAATTGGTTTCGTTTCTCCTGCCGTCGCGATGCGCCACGCACCGATCCACAAACAGGGGAGAACGAGTAAACAGCGCAAAATGATGTGCATCTGGGGTCGCCACTTTCATGTATCCCCCGGCAGAGCCGGGGGCTGGGGTGAGTCGCCGGGGATCCGTCCGAATAGGTCCATCGGCCCCCGGTTTTGTCGGCGGATAACGCGCGCACGGTATCCCCCGGACGTCGATTTACGGTATAAAAACCATTAATCCCATCGTAGCTTTCCCAGGCACCCATGCCCAGCAAATTCACAGGAGCCGCCGCAATGCCCCGCTGGTTCGCCGTAACTATTGCCGCTGCATCGCTCATATTCGCGCTCAGCAATACCGTTGTTTCTGACCACCGGCCACTAACCACTGGCCACTTTTTACCC
>CALFYU010000180.1 GCA_937952455.1 uncultured Planctomycetaceae bacterium | reverse complement strand
GCGCGTATTCGCGTCACCCACGTATCAGGCCGGTCTCACCTTGAGCGGTGAAGGCGATGTTCCGTTTGATGTCTGAATTGAATGTTTTCTGAATGCTTTACGGCGAGACGGCCACGCCCCAAACCATAAAGTCCAACACCGACACGACGACGTTTCGCTGCTGAGCCGTGCGATATCGCGAAATCCCCGGCACATGCAACCATGCCGTTTCCCATACCGGTCATAGCCCCATGACCGCATGTGAAACCTTGCGCGACGTTTCAGCAGACCAACGGCGACATCAAAACTGGAATGTCACTACCGTTCAAGATCACTCTGGCACGCTGCCCTTTGCATTCCCGCAACGAGGTGCCGAGCCAATGCTCGGCCGGGGAGTTACACCAGCTATCGGACAGCTTTCTTCCCGGCACGCGACGCAAACGCCTCCGTTTGTACCGTCGCTCGTGCAGGAAGAACGAGAGCGTAATTTCTCCCCATATGATAGCTTTCTGGGGGCTTGTGTCAATTCAAGTCCACCAAGATTGCCCCGAAATTGTGGTTTCCACCCAATTTTCCCCCGCCCCGCTTGGCGCAACGATTTCCGTAAAGCCGCCGCCAAGCAGGCGTTTTCGACGCGCAGGGGGGACGGAAATTGATCCCGTCATCCCCGAGCGGACGATGGCCAAATCTCGGTCAACCGGTGGGCCGGCTTAGCGCAACCGGCTTTGAAATTTCGGGAGTTGCACTTGGCGAATCTTGCTGTACCGCTCCGGATCCGACTTGAACAGCCGCCGCGACTCGTCGCTTTCAAACAGGTACAATTCGCCGTCATAAAAGGCGCCGTAAGCCGTGCTGCCGGGATTCGCCAGGTTTCGTTGCGCCATCACCACCGGATCGCAACCCATCAGCCGCGGCGCGAACCGGCGCGGGTCGTCTTGGAATTCCTCCAGTGCCTGCGCTGAATACATGCGATATGTCAGACCTTTATACGTGGCGGAGTATTCGGGACGGCCCGGTTTCCATTCCCGCGACTTCCACAACGTCACCGGGCAGAACCCTTGCAGTCCCAGGAAGTCATCCGTCTCCGGTTGCGCCTCGTCGGCGATCTCGTCCGGCAATTCCGGCTCGACACGGGCGATGATGTCCTCGCGCGGTTTGGGTTTTTCAGCGGTCGCCGGCTTTTCCGGTTCCGGTTTCTGTTCTGCAACCACAGGCCGTGAGCGGACAAACTTCGACGACATGCCCGACACCATCTGTAGGTAGTTGCCCGCCTGTTGTTTCCCTTGTGTACGCATGAGGACTTTGCCCTCGGGCGTCATGAAGACATCGCTGGGCAATGCTTGAATGCCGAGTTGCCCCACCAACTGCTGATTCAAGTCGGAGTCGACCTTTACGGCGATGATATTCTCACCCAAGGCCCGCGCCATGGCGGGCGTTGCAAGAACTTCGCGGTCCATTTGCCGGCACGGTCCGCACCACTTTGCATGAAAGTGCAACAGTAGCAATTTGCCCTCGCGCTCCGCGTCGGCGCGTGCCTGTTGATAGTCCGTCCGCCAATGTCCGGCAGCGTGAGCGGAATGGCTATCCCACCCGGCAACGGTCAATACCGCGGCGATCGCGGCAACGGATGTCCAATGAAGATTTCGAGCCATGTCGATACTCCGCGCGTCTTCCGATGAAGAAACCGGCTGACGAAAGGTCAGCCGCGCGTGCGGATAGCAAAGGCGGCAACCGCGGCGGTTGGTGTCTCCCGATCCGCATGCTCTATTTCAACTATCGGTCGCCGGGAACGGCGCGATCGTTCGCGGGGAGAACTTCTGCCAGCGGCGCGAGCGAGTGGCGCGGATCAAAACGGTTGTAGCGGCCAGCGAAGGTGCATTTTTGCTATGAGCGGCACAGTCGCGGGAACCGTTAGAATTTCGCAGCCGGAATTTCGTGGATCTCAAATCCCGATTCGTCGGCGGCAAGTGACGCAGAATGCGGTCACCAATGTATGACCTGATCGAATTTCTCGCCCAGGTCATCGGTCAGACCACCGTCCGCATCGGCCGCCAATTCCGTCAGCGCCGCCTCAGGAGCGGAGATGCCGGCCGTTTTGAGAAAAGAGCGCAGCAGGGCATGCCCGGAATCGGTCAGTATCGATTCCGGATGGAATTGCACTCCGAAGACCGGATGCTCCGTGTGCTCCAAGGCCATCACGATGCCCTCGCCGGTCCGTGCAGTCACGCGCAGCTCCGTCGGCAGGGTCGCTTCGTCGACGATCAACGAGTGATATCGCGTCGCACGCAGCGGGTTCGGCAGTCCGGCAAACAGGCCGCTGCCGTCATGTTCCACAAACGCCGTGCGGCCATGCACCGGTTCGGGCGCGCGAATAATACTCGCTCCCAACGCGGCCGCGATCGCCTGGTGCCCCAAGCAGACCCCCAACAGCGGCGTGACGCCCAAGAACTCCCGCACGACCTCCAGACAGACCCCCGCCTGCTGCGGCGTACCCGGTCCGGGCGAAAGCACGATCGCCTCGGGACGCTGCCGACGTATCTCGTGGACGGTGATCGCATCATTGCGACAAACCACCGTCTCGCACCCCAACTCGGTGAAATAGCGAGCGAGGTTGTAGACGAAGCTGTCGTAGTTGTCGATGAGGAGAATCATTGGGGAGGCTGTAGGCTTTAGACCTTAGGCTTTTGGGGTTAGCGCTTGTAAGTTCTGTGAGTTTGGGTCGGGTTTTGGTCGGTTCATCGGGCGCTTTGCGTATTGCATTTTATCTCTGGCCGCTGACGATCTACAAACGGTCGTGCGCGGGTCTCGCGCGATAGGCGTGAGGCGTGAGGTAAAAGGCCTGAGGTGCGCAAACAAAGTCAAACGAGCACCCAAACTTCCTTTCTGCCTACTGCCCTCTGCCTACCGCCTACTTATTCTGGCCACTGTCGACCGCCGCGAGCATGCCGGCGGCTTTGTGCCAGGTTTCTTCGTACTCCGCCGCCGGAGAGGACTGGGCCA
>CALFYU010000179.1 GCA_937952455.1 uncultured Planctomycetaceae bacterium | reverse complement strand
GCGTTCGTAGATCTGTTGTAGCGCGGCGCGTGCATAGCGGCGTTTCTGCGGATCCCCCGTGTCGCGGGCCTCTTCCAGCGCCGCACGTGCATCGGGCGTCCCCAATTGGGCCAGGACGCTGGCGACCGAACTCAGCGTGCTGCTATTGCCCGCTTTTTTCAAGGCATCGGTCAAGGCCGCGACGGAAGCAGCACTGCCGTCCTGCTGCAGGACCTGGGCGGCGGATTGCGCCAGGGAGTGGTTGTCGCTCATTAGCGCCGCCGTGGCCAGTTCGCGAAACTTGGGGGAATGCAGCGTCAACATCGATTTGAGCACCTCCCCTTTTTCGTGCGACTGCAGGCCGTCGAACTGCTCGGCGAAGAAGTCGGCCACTTCCTCGTCACCGATCAAAGTCAGCGTGCGAATCACGGCTTGCTTGTTGGATTGCTGGGAGAAGTGTTTCATCAAAAGTGGTGCCGCCCGCCGGTCCTTCACACGATCCAACAATCCCAGGGTGACAGTCATCGTGCGCGGGTCGACCGTTTCTTCGCCTAAGAGTTTCAGGGCGTAGACGACGGCGATCTGTTCGCTCTCCTGATCCGTCCGGGCGGCGAGGATGGCGAAGGCTTTGTTGCGCAGCGCCGCGTCGCCGGCCGCGAGCGCGTCTTTGAGGACCTCCAGCAGTTTAGGATGACCGACCTGTGTCAACGCCTGCAGCGCTTCTTGATTGAGGCCATCGCGGGGATCTTTGACGAACTCGTAGATTGCGTCCGACCAGATCGGTCGCGGATGAGCCGCCAAGACCCGCACAATCTTCTTCTGCGACGGGGGCGGTTCGTTCTTGAGAATGTTCAACAGGGCATCGTGCGCCGCCGCGTATCGCGAGCCGGCCAATGCTGCGATCGCGGCGCTGGCCAGCGGTTCGTTGTTCTTTTTGACGTAATGCACCAGTTTTTCGACGGCCGCGGGATCGCCGAAGTGTGCCAGCGCGGCCAGGGCGGCCCGTTGCAATTCCGGCTGGTTGGAATCGGCATATTCAAGGATCACCGGCAATTTGTCCTCGCCGAGTCGTCCCCCCGCACTGGCCAGCGCGGCCACCCGCGCGAGCAAATGGCCTTGTTCGATGTTGGCCAGCAATTCGTCGCGGGGCAGGGATTGATAGGCGGAGGCCAACGCCGCCTGCACCGCTTCTCCCTCGCTGTCGTGGACGCGGCGCGTGCCGCCGGACCGGGAGGTGTATCGCGACATCCGCGAAGAGTCCCCTTTGGGGATCTTGCACAAGTGAAATTCGCGGAGCGTGGCGGGGATGGCCGGAAACTGGTCGCTCCCGCCGCGGTTGGCGTTGAGCGAATTGGCGTTCTGCACGATCCAGGCCAGCAGTTGCTGATCCGGCTGCGGGGCGGCATCGTCCCACCGCAGCACGACGCGGACGACTTTCTGCATCGAGAGCTGGTCCAGATCGTCCATCAGGCTGCCGATGTTGATCGTGTTCAGCTTGCCGCCGATCGTGACCAGCCCTAAGGCGCCTCGCGGTCCGATTCGCTCGATCTCCAAGCCGAGCGCGTCCTTTTGCGAGGCGTTGACGTCCAGTTCCGCCACCTTGTCAGCAAGCTCGATCTTGAGCGTCATCTCAGGGACGTGCGCACCGTCGTCCAAGCCGTCGAACACGACCCACGTGCTCTGCATGCCGCCGGGAGGCACATTGAGTTTTTTGGCCGGCTGCATGTTCCGCAACTGGTGATACTGATTGTCCAACTGAAAGCCCTGGTTTTGAATCGAAGCGGGTATCTCTCCCAACGTTTTGGTCGTTCCGTCGGCCACCAATTGAATCTGCTCCCGCTTGACGTCCAAGGCGTCCGGCGTGAGGTTGACCAGATTGAGCTTCGCGGCGAAGAAACGGGAATGCCGGCTGTTGGTGCTACGATTGTAGTACCGCCCCAGATAGGGCGATTCCAGCATAACCACCACCCGCTGTTGCGCCTTATCGGCGGGGACCTGGGCGCTGCGGGAGTTCTTTAAGGCTTCGAGCTCTTGTTCGAGACGCTGTAACCGTTCGCGCAGTTCGTTAAGAAGTTGCGAATCGGCGGCCGGCGGCGTTTCCTGCGCAACGACTGTGTGTGCCGGAAATCCGAAACTGAGCGAGCCAAGGATGATGGCTGTAAGCAGGCGGCCGGTCAGGATTTTCATGGCCCTGGGGTCCTTACAACAGATTTCGAAACTCTCAGACGCGCGGCGACCGCTGTTGGAACAATCGATCGAGATGAAACCGCGTCCCAGGTTTGGAAAGGAATTCTTTGGGCAATAGTTTGAGCACATTGATTCTTAGTAGCGGCGATCGGAGACCGGCCCGCACGAGCGGCAGCTATTATCGTGACTTTTTTCGGAGCGGATGACTACCCCGAAATCCCCGCAGGGAGCCGGCCGTCTAAGCGTACACGCGCTCCAGTTCGATGTTGATCCAAGTCTGCACGCGCTCGCCGGGGGGCAGGACCAGCCAGCCGCTGTCGTGGCCGGCCTGTTGCAGATTGACCGCGTCAGTGACGCAGGTGTAGGGTTCCAGACAGACGCTGCGGCCGTGGGGAGGCGTGTAGACGACGAGTTCGCGGAAAATGGCGTCGGTCCGTTGCGCAATCTGCAGGCCCGCTTTTTCGTCCATCGCCAAGGTTTCGATGTGCCCGTTCTGCGGCGTCACACCCGTCAACACGTCGTCCAGCGGCCGATCTCCCAGCCGACGCCCCTCGCGCAGATCGAGGTCCTCGCCCACGGGCTTGATCGTGCCCGTGGGGAGGCAATCGATCAGCTCCCACGTTTTAGCCGCCGGTGCCTGGACCAGGCAATCGTTCATGCCGCTCTCCTGCGACAAGGGCATGCGGAAATACGCATGCGTCCCGAAGCCCCACGGCAGCGGCTTGTCATCGGGATTGGCGATCGAGACTTGGCAGCCCAACGTCGCCCCGGCAACTTCATAGCGAAGTTGTAAAATGAAATCGGCCGGCCAGTGCGACAACCGGTCGGGCGCGTCGACGCTCAGTTGAAATTCCCCCACGACGAAGTTCGTGCCGGACTCGGTCACCCGCCATGGGCGGTCGAGCACGAATCCGTGGATCGCATTGCCGTCGCCGTCCAAACTGGCAATCTGATAGTCTTGATTCTGCCAGCAAAAGCGGCCACCGCGAATTCGATTCGGGAACGGAAACAATATAGGAATTCCGTTTCCGCTGGGTCGTCCCCCCTTGGAGGCGAAGTCGGGTTCGGCGTCGAGGACTTCGACGAGTTGTCCGTCCACCGGGGCGCGGAAGGAAAAACAATTGAAGCCCAACTCGGCTAGAACTTGGGCTTCGGCACCGGTTTGCGGATCACGGATCACAATCGGGTTCATTGGCAACTTTCGTCAGGATTAGTTCATCTCGGGGTTGCCGTCGATTGCCGGCACCACGCCCGATTTACGACCGGCGATCGCAACCAATCGTTCCCAAAGGTCATAAGGTTCGTCGTCTAATACATGTTCGGCCGTGGCCGGGACCGTCAGCCAGTCGCCCCGCGCCAGTTCCCCCTGCAATTGGCGGGGAGCCCACCCGGCACAGCCCCGGAACACTCGAAATCTAAAGGAATAGTCCCCGTCGGCAATCCGTTGCACGAGGTCCTGAAACGCGGTGGCGCTGCTCCCCACAAATAACCCGGGCAACAACTCCCGCTCTCCCGGATCGGCATCTCCTGCGTTATGAAGGATAAACAACGCCGTCGGATCGACCGGGCCGCCCGAGTAGACCAGATCGCCCACGTCCGGCAAGTCAAAGTGCCCTTCCAAGACTTCCCGCACCCGCAAATTTGACGGGCGATTGAGCACCAAACCCATGGAGCCGTTCTCGCCGTCTTCGACCATCAACACCACCGATTTAAAAAAATTCGGATCCCGCAAACCCTTCACAGCCATCAGAAAATGTGCGCGTAGCGACGTTGGCATAGTGCACCTGACTGCGTGAAGAGTTGAGGAATCCACAAAAACCGGGTCACACGATTATAACCACGTTTTCGGGCAAAATGTAGGGGCTGGACCTGCAAAGTTCTGCGTTCGGGCGTGCCGCGGGCGTCGCCGGGCCAGTGTCGCGACACTGCTGTCCAGGAGGGTGTATCTTCGCCCGTTGATTGACGTTATTTCGCCGAACCTTCCGGAGGTTTCCAGTCCCCCCAATGCTCCAGGTAGTGGGCATAAGCTGGGCTGCTGTCGGAGCGTTCGCTGAGCCATTTCTTCGTCGCGGCCACGATCTCCTGCTCCCGGTCCAGCGTCAGCGCCCCGGTCATCACCTGGCTGCGCAGAAACACGAAGTACGTGTCCAGAACGTCACAGCGGCAGTAATCGTTGATTTCCTCAGCGCGGCCGGCGTCGTAAATATCTTGCACCTGCGACCCGTCAATACCCGTCTTACCCGGCTTGCCGATCAGGTTGGCGAGCAGATTCAGTCCGCCGGTCATCCGACCGGCCCCGAAATTAGTGAAGAAATCCATCAAATCGAAATGGGACTCGAGGTTGTAGCGGTTCCGCGCCTGTTCGAACGAACGGTCGTGGATGTTGAACCACGACGGCAGGCTGATCCCGTAACGATAGGCGGCCAACTCCATTACCGGCAGGTCATATCCCCGTCCGTTGAACGTGACGAACGTCGGCCGGCCGTAGTGCTGCCAGCCGTCCCAAAACAATTTGGTGATTACCGCCGGCCGATATTGCGGTGCGTCCAACACGACCAGGTCCAGCAGGCCGAAGTCACGGTCGACTTTGCCGATCGCCACGGAAATCGGCAGCATAAACGGCGCCGGGATAAAATCCTTGCCGTCGCCGCGCTGTTCGATCAGCTCATCGCGATAGGCACGTATCGCGTCGTGCGGCGCCATATCGTCGCCGGGATAGCGGACCTTGGCGATCAAATCGCCGTCGGCCACCGCTTCGACGTCGAACACCAGATACTGCACATCCTGCCCATATTGGGATGCCCTGAGATTTGCCATGGGGGTTTCCTCCTCGCGGAGAATAATACCCGGTTGCCGCGCGTATGGCACGGCGCGGAAGAAAAATTGCATCCCGGGAGGGCGCTATAGCCACTGTACCTATGCTCCACTTTGCAATCCGACACTCCGTTCGGCTACGATGAGGGGACGTCGGTTCTCAGCGACCGGCCGCGTTTTTTCCCGTTCGCAAACTCCGGACCCGCCATGACCGACGCCGCGACCACGAATTCGCCGACTCCGACCGACGTGCGACGCGATGAGGAACGCGCGTTGGAACGTCTGTCGGATGCCTACGGTCGGATGCGGACCGAGATCGGCAAGGTGATCGTCGGCCAAGAAGAAACGATCGAGGAAATCCTGATCGCCATGTTCTGCCAGGGACATTGCCTGCTCGTCGGCGTGCCCGGTTTGGCGAAGACGCTCTTGGTGAGCACCATCGCCCAAATTCTAGACCTGACCTATCATCGCATTCAATTCACGCCCGATCTGATGCCTTCGGACATCACCGGAACGGACATCCTGCAAGAGGATCCGCAGACCGGCCGCAATTCGTTTCAGTTTTTGCAGGGGCCGGTTTTCGCCAACGTGCTGTTGGCTGACGAGATCAATCGCACGCCGCCGAAAACCCAAGCAGCGCTGTTGGAAGCAATGCAGGAACGGCACGTCACGGCCGGTTCGCACACCTATCCCTTGCCGCAGCCGTTTTTCGTGTTGGCGACGCAGAATCCCATCGAACAAGAGGGGACTTATCCGCTGCCGGAGGCGCAGCTGGATCGGTTTATGTTCAACATCGTCATCAACTATCCTTCGGCGGATGAAGAGTTGTTGATCCTGAAACAGACGACCGGTGCCGACACGCCACAATTGTCGCAGGCACTGACGGGCGACCAAATCTTAGAGTTGCAGACGCTCGTGCGGCAGGTACCGGTGGCAGAGCATGTGTTTGTGTATGCCCGCAACCTAGTACGGGCCACACGACCGGACGATGCCGATGCACCCGACTTTATTAAGGAATACGCCTCCTGGGGTGCCGGTCCGCGTGCGGGGCAATATTTGATACTGGGCGGCAAAGCACGGGCACTGTTGGCAGGGCGGTTTCACGTCACAACCGAAGACATCCGCGCCATTGCCCATCCGGTCTTGCGGCACCGCATCCTGACCAACTTCCACGCCGACACCGAAGGGGTGACCGTCGACAACATCGTGGACATGTTGCTCAAAGCGATCCGCCCGCCGCTGGAGACGCGGGCAGAGAAGATGCTGCGGTGATTGCGGGCGTGACGATCATCGTTCTGCTGGACTTTACGCAAGTTCGGACAGATTCAATTGCTCTTGCTCGGCCCATTGCCGGAGAATCCGTCGGGCGGCGGGTGACGGGTCGGAATTTCGTTTGCCTTGAGCCTGCTTGACGATCTTGGATTCCGGATCGACTTCGATGGTCAACACGCGGCGGCGAATTTCCTCGCGACAGACTTTCATCGACCAGATCGACGTTTCGCGTCGAGCACATTCATCGATGAACTCAGCCACGCAGTGCTGCATGTTGTTGCCCTCGACGAACAGGGCGCGGTCGGTGAGCAATTCGCCGATTGTCCAGACCTCGTCATCGTGAGCAATTTCAAAACCGCTGATGGTGGTCGGTTCCCAAGACTTCCGTTGATCCGGCGGCGGTAGACGAGGCCGGACGTCATCGCGCCAATTTGCCATATGTCGCCGCAATGACATCAGCGTGCGGCCGCGAAGGGAGAATTCCGGCTGCAGCGGCTCCGAACCGCCACCCGGCCCCCAGATCAACTCGCCTGGCTGAAACCGTTGGCAATGGATGAAGATGACGATGAGAATGATTTCGATCCTGGAGAGCGGCATATTCCGGATGAGAAAACGTAGGACCGTTTCCCAAAACGGTTCTTCGTCAAGCGGTTCCCTGAGTCGCGTACACGTAGCGATGATGCGGGCCAGCTGATCATCTCCTCCAAGGGCATGAACCTGAGCCCAGCGCAGCGCCTGAAATGGCAACATCCCCGGTGGGGCGGACACGAACCATCGCGCAATCGATTTTGTGATGCGCAGTTCGAACGGCCACTGGAACCGACGCACACCGGCGCCTCGCGCCAAATGCAGATACAGATCCCGCTCCCAGTATTCGCTTCGCTCGCTCCACCAGATGGCGGTCAGGAACTCAGGTACCGGATACATTTCAAACAGATGCTGGACCAGGGACGTCAGTTGCGCATGCGCACTCCCCTCCGGCGGACACCATTGTTCTGGAGCCCGGTGCCATTGATCGGGGTGCCAAGCGTCGCTGTGCTGCGCGATTCGCACGCAGGCGCAAATCACACGCGTCGCCTGGGCGCAGGCGTAGGCATCCCAAACCGAAGTGGGTGTGAGGAGTTGCGATCGAGAGCGGACGGCATGCACGAGCCGCCAATATTGTCGCTTGTAGCGCGAGACACGTTTTGCCGATCTGCGAAGGTGGCGATCGAGCCAATACTTCGCGGAATCCCGGCCATTGTGGATGCACATCAGGCAGGCCTTGGTTGAGAGTTCGTTGTGCCATTTCTCCGCGCGGACCATCCGCGCGAAATTCATCGGCAACGAATCTCAACCGTTGCCGGCAGTTCACGTTTGATGCAGGCGTGACATAACGACAGTGCCTTTTGCATGGGATGATACGAATGAAAAACGCATGACCACTGCGCCGTGATTCAGAGAAATACGTCGCCAAGGGAGACACCGACTCTTATTCGTGGTTCGCTGCTTTTTTCGGTGCGGGCCTGCGCTATCACAATAGGGTGGTTGCGATTACGATACACGCAGTTACTGAAAATCACGGCCGAGGGAAACAGACGATGAAAACGCTCTCCCGACTCGGTGTCTTGCTGCGACTTACGGCCGTATTGCTATTGCTCGATGCGTCAGCCGCGCGCGGCGATGACGAAACGTCACCGCCGCAGTTCACAGCCGGCACCGCCAAAGCCGTGATTTCGCCGGACGAGCCGCTGACGCTCGTCATGGGGGGCAAACCGACCGGCAAGGATCACGACATCTACGCGCGGGTGCTGGTGCTCAACGATGGTCAACAGCGTCTGGCAATCGTGACGTACGACCTCAATTGCCTGGACGTGGCGACGCCGATCCTCCGCAAGCGCTGCCGCGATGAACTGGGGATCGATGCGGCGCATCTGATTTTGCTGGCAACCCACAACCATGCCGCTCCAATACAGATCGTGCCGGAGAATTTTAAATACGGCCGCAAGTTGGCCGATCAGATTTTTGGTTTGATCCAGGAAGCAATCTCGAAGGAGCGCGGGCCGGCGCGGGTCCTTGTCGGTTCAGGGCAAGGTTATTTCGTGCAAAGCTACGGCCACGCGCCGACGGACTATGAAATTCAGGTTCTGAAAGTCATGGTCGATGACAAGACTGCGGCGGTCTTGTTCAATCACCCGACGCATCCGTTGCAGTCGTCGCAAACCCGCATCGACGTGGGGCATCCGGGGTATGCCGTCGACGCGATTGAGCAGGCGCTTCCCGGCGCGCTGGCCCTCTATGCGGATGCCTGCGGCGGCAACCAGTTTCCCGACCGCGGCATTATCATGTCCGGCACCAAGGAACAGGTCCAGGAGTTGGGCGATGAATTGGCCGCTGCCACGCTCAAAATCGCCGAGGGGAATTTACTCGACGTGACGGGGCCGATTCGGTCGAAGTTGGAGGTGATTTCGCTGCCGCTGGCCGATCCGTTGCCGCGGGAAGAGGCTCAGAAGTTGGCGCAGGACGTGCCGATGAACATCGGTTACGTCCCCTATCCGCATCCCGATCGCGGGACGAATTGGATCCGGGCCTTGATGAAACATTACGACGAGGGGATCCCCTTTCCCAAGCGAACGACCGATCGCGTTTGCACCGACGACGGCTTTTTGATTCGCGAATACGAAACCCCGCGGGAGTTTCCGTGTAAATACGAAGAAGTCATCGTGGCCCGTATTGGCCCCATGGCGTTCGTGGCGATGCAGGGGGAGGTGTGCGCGCCGATCGGCATGCGGATCAAAGACCAAATCCGCCGCGTCGGCCTGCCGATGATGGTCTTCGCCTACATGGGGGAACACAATCTCTACATCCCCACCCGCGAATTGGTGCGTCTGGACGCCTATCAGGCCAAAGTCATCCGCACGCAGTACGCCTCGCCGGTCGGTTGGGCACCCGAAGTCGAGGACGAAATGGTGCGGGGAGTGCTCACCCAGGTTCGCTCCATGTTCGAGGACATCCCCAAAACAAAGACGTTGGGCCTCGACGAGGTGCAGTAGTATTTGACAGCGTCGAGCGCAGTCCTCGAATGGCAGCGAACATCATCCGGCAATCGGACAGCCTACCGGTCAGGTGCGATCCACTAAGCGGCCGGTGCGGAAACTTTTTCCTCGCTGAACGTTTCGTCCCCTTTGGCCATTTCCCGTAATTTGGCACAGGGCGTCATCCGCACCATCTTCTCAGCGAATTTGTCGAGCGTATCGCAGACCTGTTTGATGCCCACCGCATCGGCGTACCGCAGCGGGCCGCCGCGGAAGGGGGCGAAACCGGTTCCCAACACCATCGCCAAGTCGATGTCTTCCGGTTTCGAGGCGACGCCCTCTTCCAAACACCGCGCAGCTTCGTTGATCATGGGGTAGATCAAGCGCTGGATGATCACCTCTCGTGAGAGCGAAGTACTGATCCCCGACGGGCCGGTCCGCCGCAGGTCTTCGATGGCTTGCTTGGCGTCGGGGGCGATTTGTTTTTTCTTGCCGGTCCCTTGAATCAGGCGTTTGCCCCCGCCCGATTTGGCGCGAATCTCACCCAGCTTGATCCACAGCGGAGCCGGCTTCATGCGGTCGCCGTAGGCGGCGTGCATGTTCTCGGCGACGTGCGCGGCGATATCCAACCCGACCAGATCGGCCATCTTGATCGGCCCCATCACCATTCCGAATTCGGTGGCCGCTTTATCAATTTCCAGCGGATCGGACACTTCTTGGAGCAGATAACCCACTTCGTTCATATAGGGGGCCAAAATACGATTCACCAGAAAACCGGCGCAGTCGCCGACGACAATTCCGGTTTTGCCCAACTTTTGCACCGTCGCAAACGCTGTGGCAATCGCCGCGTCGCTGGTGTGCGGCGTGCGAATGATCTCCACCAGCTTCATCTGTTGAGGCGGATTGAAGAAGTGCAAACCGACAATCCGCTGCGGGCGGGGAATCCCCTCGGCAATGTCCGACACGGTCAGCGAACTCGTGTTGGTCGCCAGCACCGTATCCGAGCCAGTCGCTTCGGCCAGGTCATGAAAGACCTTCCGTTTGATGTCCAGTTCTTCGATGATCGCCTCGATGACAATGTCGGTCCGCTTCAACCCGCTGTAATCTGTTGTCGGCCGCAGGTGATCCAGAATCCGCGTCCGCTGCAGCGGCGTAATCCGCTTGCGGGCCACGTCCTTGTTGACCAACTCATGCACGGTTTGCAGACCGGCGGAGACCATCTTCGAATTGATATCTTTCAGCCGAGTCCAGACGTCCTTGCGGGCCAACAGCAGTGCGATGCCGGCGCCCATGGCCCCCGCACCGATCACGGCTGCATCGGTTACCGCAGCGGGGTCCGGCTTGACGCTCAAATCCTCCGGCGGTTTCTTCGCCGCCTCACTGAGGAAAAACAGCCGCATCAATTCCCGCGTGACGGGACTTTGCCCCAACTGTCCGATCGCTTCCGCTTCTACGTCAAAACCACGGTCGGGACCGGATGAAATCTGCGCGCGGAGAGACTCGATGATCCGCAGAGGGGCGGGATAGTTACCCCGCGTCTGCCGCAGCACCTGTTCTTCAGCTTTTTTGAGAATGTATTTCTTGGCAAGGCCAAAGTTATTGGCGATCCGTTTCCACAGCGGCGGTTTGCGGGGGGACATCTTTGGCAAGCCGGATTTCAACACCTGCTTGCCGGCGTTATCGAGCCCCTCGGTCGGCAACACATCGTGCACGAGTCCCTTGGAGCGGGCTTGAAAACCGTTGAGCATCTTTCCGGTGAGCATCAT
>CALFYU010000178.1 GCA_937952455.1 uncultured Planctomycetaceae bacterium | reverse complement strand
TCAGTTCGCGGCCCTTGTACGAGGAGTGAAGGTGAACACGGGTTAAAAGTCCGGAAAGCCGATCGATGGCGGGAGATTCCAGCCAAAACAAAACATGCGTGTCGTCGAGCGTGTGGCGAATTGGCAACGGGTTGACACAAGCAGATCGATTTACCTAATCGGCAACCGTCCCGTGGACTCTCAAAACTACCTCATAAGTGCCGCCGAGAGATTCAGAAAAGTCTTCCAGAAGACGTTTTCATCAATACAAGCCCGCATGCCTGTCGCGATCGGATCAAGCGGCACCGGCGGTTGAAGCGGCGTAATACGGTGCGGCGCAAATACCCCCCGGCAAAGCCGGGGGCTGGGGGGATTTCCGTTGCCAGGCCCACTTTCAGCCCCCGGCCCTGCCGGGGGGGGGCGCATGCCGTTTGATCCCCCGCCGCCATCACAGCGAGCCGCTACGGAAGATCCCGTAAATCAGCCACAACCCTAAAAAGCTGGACAGCAGATACACCGGCACGCTGATCCAAAAATGGTCCGAGCCGGTGCGGATGATCAGCGAGGAGGCGACAATCAACGCCGCTAGCACCATGCCGATCACGACACGGTTGCTGCTGCGGTCGACTTCGGTGGTTAACTGGTCCAAGTCGTGAAACTCGATCTTCACGCGGAGGTCGTCGTTGCTGAGCTTCTCCAGTGTGCGGCCCAAATGCACGGGCAAGTCGTGCAGCACGTGCCCCATTGTTCTCGACTCATCAATGAGCCGCGCAATCATGTGCCGCGGGTTGTAGCGCTCGCGGACTAGCTGTTGCACGTAGGGAGCCAAGTGTTCGGCCATATTGAAGTGCGGGTCCAGATCGCGGCCGACCCCTTCCAATGAGACAAGCGCGCGGATTAAGAGCATCATGTCGGCCGGAAAGCGAATACCGTGAATCGCCAGCACACTCACAAAGTCGGTGAGCATGTTGCCGACGTTGATACGCTCCAATTCGACGCCGTAGTAGGTCTCGACGAAATCGCGGACGTCGCTTTGCAGCAGGGGATGGTCGATCTCGCGGAACGGCTGTCCGATATTGAGGACCATCTTGACCACGCCCCCCACGTCTTGCCGAGCGACGGCGACGAGCAGGTCCAGCAGCTGTTCCCGTTTTTGGTCGTCCAGGCGGCCGATCATGCCGTAATCCAACAGGCAGAGTACGCCGTCGGGCATCACGCGGATGTTGCCCGGATGGGGGTCGCCGTGAAACAGTCCCAGTTCGAAGACCTGTTTCATGAAGATCCTCGCGCCATTGGCGGCCACGTCGGCCGGCTTGATGCCGTGCGCCTGCAGGTTCTCCCGCGGACTGACGGGAAAGGCGTCGACGAAGTCCATGGTGAGCACGCTCTCGGCCGTGTAATCCCAGTGCACGTGGGGGACGAACAGCGTGGCATCGTTGCGAAACAGCCGGCGGAACTCATCCAGCGTCCGCGCTTCGCGCATAAAATTCACTTCGCGGCGGATTGTGCGGGCGAATTGATTGACCAGTCCGGTGGGGTCGAACACTTCGAACTCCGGCAGATATTTTTCCGCCAGCCCGGCCAATTCCAACATCAGGGAGAGATCGCGTTCGATTTCCGGGACGACCCCCGGCCGGCGGATTTTGACGGCGACGCGCTTTCCATTTTTGAGCTTGGCCACATAGACCTGTCCCAGAGAGCCGGTGGCCAAGGGGGTCCGCTCAAACTCCGAGAATGCGCTGTCGACGCTACAGCCGATATCGACGGCGAATTGCTCCAAGGCCTGCTCGGTGGAGAAGCGGGGGGCCCGTTCCTGCAGCTTGGTCAATTCGGCGATCACGTCGGCCGGGAGAATATCGGGGCGGGTACTGCCCACTTGTCCGAACTTGATGAACGTGGGGCCGAGTTCTTCGATCGCGCGGCGGATCCGCGCTGCGCGGCTGGCGGGCGGTTCGGCGGGTTGCCGCCGCCTAAGCACCACGCGCCGCCACCATTGAAAGTAGCGCATGAGCCGCATGCGTTCCACGACATCGGCAAAACCGTGGTTGAGCAGCACGGTCGCGATTTCACGGCTGCGCCCCAGATTGCGCAGGAATCGGATGGGGCGGGCTTCGAACAAGGTGGCCCTCCAGTGAGCCGGGGCGGCCCGGAAGAGCGCCGCCGATGCGGGGCAATTGGAATCACGTCGCCAGCGCGACTCGGCCGTTCGTCGTGCGGCGCGTCCGCCGGTCGCACCCATCGCTTGCGGCGATTGCCGGTCGCGAATCAATCAGTTCGGTGATACTCGGACCGCCCGGCGAAACGGCCGGTCTACATGACAGTAAAGTAATTGGCGCACGCGATGTCGATCGCCTCAGCGGTCATTTTCTTCGGCAGCCCCTTATATGTGCAAAAATTGCGAATCTGCAATAACAGGTCGCGGGGATGGCAGGCCCGCATCTCGCGTTTGCAGGCGACGTAGTGTTTCTCGATCAGGTAGTCCACGACCCCCTTGTCGTACTGAAATCCCTGAATCGGCGCCATCAACTCGAACAGCTGATGAAACATCTGCGGGCTGGGATTCTTGGCTTCGATCTTGTACGGAATCCGCCGCAGGAACGCTTCGTCGACCAGGTCCTTCGGCTCTAGGTTCGTGGAGAAAATAATCAATTGGTCGAACGGGACTTGGATCTTCTTGCCTGACGGCAGGTTCAGGAAGTCGTACCGCTTTTCCAACGGCACAATCCAGCGGTTGAGCAACTCGTCGGTCGACATCCGCTGCCGTCCGAAGTCGTCGATCACCAGCGTGCCGCAGTTGCTCTTCAGTTGCAGCGGCGCTTCGCAGATCTTGTTCACCGGATTTTGGCGGACTTCCAGTTCCTCCATCGTCAATTCACCGCCGACGACGACCGTGGGCCGCACGATTTGTACCCACCGGCGGTCATAGGAGGTCAAGGAGAGAATACTTTCGGACTTGTTCTCATCCTCGACTTGTTCGTGAATGGCGGGGTCGAACAGCCGGATGATGTCGCCGTCGATGCCGAGCGTCTTGGGGATCCAGATCGTGGAGCCGAAACATCCGGTGACCCGTTCGGCGATACTGGTTTTTCCGTTTCCGGGGTACCCGAACAGGAACATCCCGCGGCCGGAGTTGATCGCCGGGCCGAGTTGGTCGAGCATGGCCTGTTCGATAATCAGCTCGGAGAAGGCTTCCTTGAGGTTTTCCTCGGTCGCCTCTTGTTTGGCGATGCTCTGGACCTCCATGGCGATCAGGTAGTCGTGCAGCGGCACCATGGCGGAGCCGAAATACGTACACTCCTCACTGTAGCGCCGGGCGCGCTCGCGTCCCAGGTCGGTGAGCGTATACTCGTAGTCCCCCATCGTCGCCGAGCCTTTGAAGATCACCAGCTTGTCGGCTTTGAGGCTCTTCAATAGGGGATCAATAATTTGAAACGGGATGCAGATATGTGTGGCAATCGCGCGGCCCGCGGCTGCCCCCCGCGCCATTAAGTATTTGAGGACCAGCCGCTCGATCTCTTCAAACCCCAATCCGGTGTCGTCGAGCGTCTCCGGTTCGGGCGGCGACCAGGCATCGCCGTCCTGATGGTTGTCTGACCCTGGCAGCGTGTGTGCGCGTTCCAATAGGGCGTTGAGCTGGCGGTGGTCGCGGAGCGGCTCATCGCCGTCGTCGGTCTCCGGCGAATTCTCGCCGTCGACCTCTAGGGAGTCCTCACTCTCGCCGTCGCCGGCCGCCTGTTCCAGGTCGGAGAAGTCGAGATCGTCGATATCGGGCATGCCCCCGTCGTCCGCCGTGGCGGAATCGCCGGACTCATTCGCTTCCCGCTTCAGTTGCGAGAGGAATTGGGCAGGGGTCAACTTGTCAGCGCTGTCGGTCATGCTATCTGAATTCTCAATCCATTCGCCCTATCATCAGGGCTGGAGGGGTAGGCCAAGTTGAAGGTCGATTCGCGACGCGCATGGGAGCGTTTGTCCCGAGCGTCCATTCAGGCCAAACTCGCGCAATGAGGCGTCTGTCTGGCATCGGGCACCAAAAACTAGACCCCACACGCCCCCGAGTCAAATTTTGACGGCCAATCTGGCGAAAGATGCCGCGAAACAACGTTGCCGAATCGCAACGTACCGACTGTAGGGCCGACCATTCGGCCGAAAACCGCGTCTGAAGAACAACCGTCACAATCGGCAGGCACCGCCAATCCGCGGGACGGTCCGCCGAAGAAGACCGCAAGCTCGTCCCCAGGCAAACGAAATTGCTTAGAGCGCAAAGCAGGTCGAGCGATTCGGCCGGTCTTCAACAAACTGCCGCCCCGCTAGTAGCCGTTCGAAAACAGGGTAGTCCGGTTGACGAAACCACTCCTATTCGTCATACCGTCAGTGCACGCCGAGAACGTTCCTCGCGTCGTTTCCTGAACGAATTTTCCGTTTTGGAAACAGCGCTTGTCAGCAAGGATTCCCTTTGATCGGCGCAAGTTTGTCCCGTCGGGACGTGGTTGGCCCGGCGAAAGATTAGATTGGTTCACGCGTAGATGTTCACTGCTACCCACCGCATCCAGTTTCACGAAACCGATATGGCGGGGATCGTGCATTTCTCGAACTTTTATCGGTTTATGGAGGAATGCGAGCACGCCTACCTGCGGTCATTGGGATTGAGCGTCTCGATGACGCTCCCCGACGGAACAGTGATCGGTTGGCCCCGCGTGCGGGCGAAGTGCACCTTCGAAGCCCCCGCCTATTTTGAAGACGTCATCGAAACCCAGCTGAAGTTGACTCGCAGGGGGGTCAAGTCGCTGACGTTTGACGTCGAGTTTTATCGCGGCGACGTCCGCGTAGCCCACGGCTCGCTGAAAACCGCCTGCTGCATCATCGCCCACGGCCAACCGCTGGTCTCCATCGCGATTCCCGACGATATCGCCGCGAAACTCGTCGAGGACGATGCCGAATCGGCTTGAACGGGCAGTGGATTTCAACGCGACTGGCGTCGGCTGACGGGGTCGGATAGCATGGAATGTCGGGCGGTTTCAGCGGGCAGGGACGCGGGGCTGAGCCGCGTCACCCGTTCAGAAAATTGTTTGCGTCTGCGCGCGTCATGCGCCCCGCCATCCCGACCGATCCGTCATGCACTACGTTCCTGAATCGGCCCGAGCGTTCCTCGAAAGTGGCGGGACTGCGCCTGATGATCAGGAGGAGGCTGGGTTTCATTACGTCTCGGCGCCGCTGTATCTGCTGACGGCGATCGTCGGAGCCCTGCTGGCGGCCGATTTTGTGATCGAAATCAGCAACAACCCCGCCTGGGAATCGTACCGTACCGTGTTCGGATTCCGGTTGGCCCTGCTGGCGGCGGTGATCGGCGGCGCGCGGATCTTGTATCAAACCCTCGAAGGGCTGTTCGAGGGGCGGGTCGGGGCCGATTTGGCGCTGACGATCGCCTGTTTGGCGGCCATCATTCTGGGCGAACCGCAAGTCGCGGCGCTGGTGGTCTTCATCGCCATCTGCGGCGAGAGCATCGAGGGATACACCAACGGCAAAGCGCGGCAGGCGGTGCTGAGCATCTTTAACCTGCGGCCCCAAACGGCGCACGTGATCCGCGACGGCCAAGAGGTGGACGTCGACCTGGAGGACGTCGCGATCGGGGAAATGGTGGTCGTCCGTCCGGGCGAGCGGATTCCGGTAGACGGACGCGTGCTGGCGGGCACGTCCGCCGTCGATCAAAGCTCGCTCACTGGCGAGAGTCTCCCGATCGACAAGGCACCAGGCGACGAGGTCTTTACCGGCACGCTCAATCAATTTGGCTCGCTGTCGGTCGAAGTCGAGAAAACTGGTGAGGAGACCACGTTCGGACAGGTGCTGCGGCTGGTGGCCGAGGCGATGGAGCGCAAAGCCCCCATCGAACGGACCGCCGACCGGCTGGCCCGATATTTTTTGCCGGTGGTTCTGGCGGCAGCGGCGGCTACGCTCGTCGGATGGCGGATTGCCGCCGGAGACTGGCGCGCCGGCCTGATGCCGGCCTTGGGCGTGCTGGTCGTGGCCTGCCCCTGTCCGTTGATTCTGGCGACCCCCAGCGCCGTGATGGCGGCGCTCGCCTGGCTGGCGCGGCACGGCGTGGTGACAAAAGGCTCGATCGCCCTGGAACGGTTGGCGAAGGTCGATTGCATCGCCTTTGACAAAACCGGCACGCTGACACACGGCGAACCGACGCTCGGAGCGATCGTCCCCTGGGGTGACCTGGATGAAACAGAACTGCTGCGGATTGCCGCCGCAGCGGAGAAACGAAGTGAACACGTCCTGGCCCGTTTGATTGTCCGCGAAGCGGAGCGACGCCTGTGCGTGGTGCCCGACAGCACGGAATTCGCCGCGCAACCTGGTTGCGGCGTGACGGCACAGATAAACGGTATGGCTTTGGGACCGAACTATGTCGACGGTCCGCGTACGGTCGTCGTCGGCAACCGCCGGTTGTTGGAATCGACGGGCGTTGTGCTTCCGGAGGAGTTTCAGCAGCGATTGGCTCAGGCGGAGAATCTGGGGCCGACGCAACTGTTGGTAGCAGTCGACGGCCAATTGCTCGGTGCAATCAGCGTGCGGGACACGTTGCGTCCCGAAGCGCGCGCGGTCTTGTCCGAATTGCGCAGCGAGGGTATCGCGTCGTTCGCGCTGTTGACCGGCGACCGGGCCGAGCCGGCACAAATTGCAGCGGACGCGCTGGGGGACGTCGACGAAATCGGCAGCGAAATGTTACCCACCGACAAAGCCCGTTGGATCGAACAACAGATCAAAGCAGGCAAGAAAGTCGCCATGGTGGGCGACGGCGTGAATGACGCCCCGGCGCTCGCCTCCGCCACGGTCGTCTTGCCGCTGGGGGGCGTAGGAAGTGACGTCGCCGCCGAAGCGGGCGATCTGGTGTTGATGGGAGACCCGTTGGCGCCGCTGCCCGGTTTGCTCCGGCTGTCGCGGCAGTTGGTGAAAATCATCAGCCAAAGTATTTATCTATTCGCTTTCGGCATGAACGGCCTGGGGGTGATCCTGTGTGCCTGGGGTGTGCTTAGCCCCGTCGGCGGCGCGATTTTTCACGAATTCGCATCGTTGGCCGTGATGCTCAACTCGATGCGGTTATTGTGGTTTGAACGTTGGGACGAAACACGGTTGGGACAAGCCGTCGACGCGGTCGGCGGTGTCGCCGAAACGGTCGCCACAGCACTTTCGCCATCACGATTGGCGTTTGGTCTCGTCCGTAACTGGAAATTGCTGGCCAAAACGACCGCGTCGGTGCTGTTGATCTATTGGCTGACGTCAAACCTGGTCGTGATTCGCGAAGATGAATCAGCGCTCGTCACCCGCTTCGGCCGCTGGAAGGCGACGCTGCCGGCCGGGATTCATTTTCGCTGGCCGGCCCCGCTGGAAGTCGTCCGCCGCGAGAAAACCGACCACATTCGCACGATTCCGCTGGGGTTCCGCGCTGAACCGGGAACCGGCGACGGCGATGCTCAGTCGTTTATCGAATGGCAATCGCAGCATGGCCGCGGCGATTATCAGCCGCGACCGGAAGAGGCGTTGGTCCTCACCGGTGACGAGGTCCCCGTGGAAATCACGGCCGAGTTGCATTACCGCATTCGCGATTTAAAACAGTTTGCCTATGCCAGCGCCGACCCGGCCACGGTCCTGCGGGCGGCAGCGGAAACCAAATTGCGGGGGCTGGCTGCGCGGATGTCGTTGGACAATATTTTGACCGGCGGACGTCGCGACTTGGAGAACCAGTGTTTGGCGCTCGTGCAACAGGCAGCGGATGACTACGGATTGGGGGTTGAATTGACCGGCATGAGCCTGCTGGACGTGCACCCGCCGATCGATGTGGTCCCCAGCTATCGCGACGTTGCCGACGCGATGGAGATGCAGCAAAAACTGGTCAACGATGCGCAGGCCTATTACGCCCGCAACGTTTTGGAGGCGGCCGGGGAAGATGCGATTCGGCTGTTGAGCGGCTCGGGGAACGACGTCCGTTCCGCACCGACTTCGACGACCGGTGGAGTTTCCGATTGGACGCTGGACGATGAGTTGTGGGCCAAATTAACAGCCGAAGAAAACGGCGAGAGCGCCCTGTCCGGCGAAGCGGCCGCCAAACTGCACGCGGCGCATCATCAAAGCGCGCGGCAGGTGCAGTCGGCCATTGGAGAAGCGGCCCGATTTGACTTGCTGCTCGGCGCTCATCGCGCTCACCCGCCGCTGTCGCAAACACAGATGTATTGGGACACAGTGGAACGCGTCCTCTCCGCACGCCCCTTAATGATCATCGACCCCCAGGTCGCAGCGAAACAAAACCTGTTTCTCGTCGACCCGGAGCGCTTCGGCGCCGGCGGCGGGGCGCTGTTGCCGCAATTCCAACCGGAAGAGGAACAGCCGCTGGTCGGCAAACCGGAACCATGAGGCGCGCGGCGCTACGGAACGGTGTCCAAGTTTGCGGTTAAGTAAGCCACAGATTAAACACAGATCAAACACAGATTTTCAGGCGTGAAATGACAAGTCCCAAACCGACGGCTTGCCGTCGTGCACGGCGGCCGATTCGAAACGAACACTTTGGCGGTAGAGACAGCAGATGAGTCTAGAAACAACCACACAAGACGGCGAAGGGCCGGCCGGGCGCAGTTTGGCGCGCCGCGCCTTTCGCGTGATTGCGGTCTGGGGCGGGTTGGCCCTGTTGATTGCGCTGGCGGCCAGTTGTGTCGTGTTCGTCGACGAGACGCAATATGTGATCGTGGAACGTTTGGGGACCATCGCCGCCGTCTATGACCGCGACGAAGACCGCGGCCTGCAATTCAAACTTCCCTGGCCGATCGCGTCCGTCCGCAAGTTCGATCGCCGGCTGCAGCTGCTCGATCCGCCGGGACGGGAACTGTTCACCGGGGATAAGAAGAACATCACGGTCGATAGTTACGTCTGCTGGCGGATCCCGCCTTCCCCCGCTGAGGCACCCGCCGATTTTTCCGAGCGGCCCGTCGTGCGTTTCTTTCGCGCGTTGGGAAACGTCTCGACGGCAGAGGACCGGTTGATGTCGCGGCTGCAGTCGTTGTTGTCGGCCGAATTCGGACGCGTGGAATTGACCGATCTGCTCAACGTCGAGAATTCCGAAGCGGGGCCGGAGGGCGATAGCTCGATCGAGGCCCTCACGGCGCGTTTGAAGAATCGTCTGGAAACGTCGGAGGATGGCGAAACGTCTCCGCGGGATGCGCTGGGCATCGAAGTGGTCGACGTTCGGATCAAGCGGATCAATCTGCCCGAGGCCAACCGCTTCGCGGTCTTCGAGCGGATGAAGAGTGAGCGGCAGAAGATTGCCGACCGTTACCGCAGTGCCGGCTTGGCACAGAACACTGTGATTCGCAGTCAGGCGGACCGGCAGCGCGAGGAAATTCTGGCCAAGGCGGACGCCGATGCACAGCGGATTCGCGGGACGGGAGAAGCCGAAGCATTGCGCATCTTGAATCAAGCGCACGCGCAGGACCCGGAGTTTTATCGCTTCGAACGGACGTTGCAGTCGTATCACAAGATCCTCAACGAACGGACCACGCTGGTGCTCTCGGCCTCCAGCGCACTGTTGAAGTTGCTGACCGAAGGCGTTCCCGAACCTCAGGAGCCGCAGCCTGAGTCGAAAGCGCCGGCCGCACCCACAACGCCGCCGACGGCGGACAAAAATGTGTCGCAAACGTCCGGGGCGGCGGATGAAATCTCTGAAACGACCCGCGCGGAGGCCACCAAGTGAAGCGCGCGCTGGTCATCATCGCGATCCTTGCAGCCGTCTATTTCGGCAGCGGGTTTTATATCGTGGGGGGAAATGAAAAGGCCCTGCTGCGGCGATTCGGCCGCGCGCGGCTGCCGCTGGTCGGCAGCGGCCTGCACTATGCACTCCCCTGGCCGATGACGACGATTTCCCGCATCAACCCCAACGAAGTCCGCACACTGCAGATCGGCGGTCTCGCGGCGGAGACGGTCGAGGGGGACCAATTTCTACTCGCTGCCGATGAATACCAGTTGGATGAATTCCTGACGGGGGATAAAAATATCCTCAACGTGCAGGTCAATGTGCACTACCGCATCTCCGAAGCCGACGCGGCCGATTTTCTGTTTGGCTGTGTTAATCCCGAAGCACATCTGCGGTTAATGACTGAGTCGCTGGTGGGGGACGTCGTGGCCCGCAGCGGCGTCGATTTCGTCCATCCGCTGGGGCTGGCTGAACTGCGTGCGATGCTCACGCAGCGAACACGGGCCTTGGCGGATGAGCACCGGTTGGGAATCGTAATTGAAGACGTGACGATTGCCGGCGTAACTCCCCCGCTGCTGGTGAAACAGGCGTTCGTCGATGTCAGCAACGCGCGGGCGTCGAAGGAACGGTATATCAATGAAGCATTAGCCTATCGCGAACAAACCCTGGCGACTGCCGAAGCGGATGCCCGCAGAACGGTCGATCAAGCCGAGTCCGCCCGGCAAAAGGCAATTGAAACGGCTCGCGGCGAAGCGGATCGTTTCAACAAAATCGTCGCCCAGTTTCAGGCGGACGAGGATGGCGGCGTGCAATCTTACGAACAATCGCGGCAAATGGCACTGCGGCAGAAATACTTGGAGATGCTGGAAACGATCGTGCCCAAACTGGCGCGGAAAGCGTTGCTCGACACCGACCAGCCGGTTAATCTGACGATTTTCCCGGAGACGGGGGAGTAAGGGGTGAAATTCGAAATACGAATCTCGAAGCACGAAACAAATTCAAATACCGAAACTCAGAACGTTTTGGTCATTCGAGTTTCTGATTTTGTATTTGTTTCGAATCTCGGATTTCGGGATTAGGATTTTTTGAACATCTCTCCTTCGCGGAGAACGATAACGTATGGATCACAACCGAATGTCCGAACGGAGTCCCCAAACGGTGCGGGTGGGCGCCGTGAATTATTTGAACTCAAAGCCGTTGGTCGAAGGTCTGACCGATAGCGGGGCGGGGATCGATCTGGTGCTCGACTACCCCAGCCGTTTGGCCGATGATTTGGCGGCCGGACCGTTGGCGGTGGCGCTGGTTCCCTCGATAG
>CALFYU010000177.1 GCA_937952455.1 uncultured Planctomycetaceae bacterium | reverse complement strand
ATTCGACTTTGGAGAACTCTACAACGAACGGGATAAGTTCAAGGCGGAGATTCTGAAGGTCATCGGCACGGACCTTAACGGCTATGTGCTGGATGACTGTGCGATCGACTTTCTGGAACAGACGCCGATCGAGATGCTCAGCCCGAACAATATTCTTGACGCCGAAGGGATCAAGAAGATCACCGAGCTGACGGCGAAAGAATTCGTGCAAGCGAACAATTTTACCCGCGAAAAAGAAAAGACGATCAAGAAGCAGGACGTCGAGGCGCAAGAGGCGATTCTAGAACTCGAACGGCAACGCGTCGAAGCGGTCGAAAAGCAAAAGCGGGAGATCGCCGAAATCACCGCCCGGCAACACGCCGAAGCGAAGCGGGTCTCAGAAGAAGAGCGTCTCAAGGGAGAGCGGGCGCGGATTTCGACGGATGAAGAGATCAGCATTTCTGAAGAAAACAAAGAGCGGCAGATCATCGTTGCCCGCAAGAGTAAAGAACGGACCGAAGCGGTCGAAACCGAGCGGGTCGAGAAGGATCGACTGTTGGAAGCCACCGAACGTGAGCGAGTGGTCACGTTGGCCCAAATCGACAAAGAAAAAGCGGTCGAAGTCGAGAAGCGGAATATCCAGGACGTGATTCGCGAGCGGGTGATCGTCGAACGGGCGGTCGTGGAACAACAGGAAAAGATCAAGGACACCGAAGAATTCGCTACCGCGGACCGTCTCAAACAGGTGACTGTGACCAAGGCCGAAATGGCGGCGCAGGAAGCGCTGGTCAAAGAGGTCAAAGCGGCAGAAGCGTCCAAAGCGGCGGCCGATTTTCTGGCGCAACAGCGCGTCGTCGAAGCCGAAGCGGAACGGGCGGCCGCGGAGAAGAAAACACTGGCGGAAAAAATGCTGGCCGAAGCCAAAACGGCCAATGCCGCCGCCGTCGGCTTGGGCGAAGCTCAGGTGCAGGAAGCCAGAGCGGCCGCCATCGAGAAGGAAGGCACCGCCGAAGCGAACGTCATGCAACGCAAAGCCCTGGCCGAAGCCAAGGGAGTCGAAGCCATGGCCGCCGCCGTCGAAAAGCAGGGGACTGCCGAGGCGAGCGTGATGCACCTCAAGTTCACCAGCGAGGCAAAGGGTATCGAAGAAAAGGCCAACGCGATGAAGCTGTTCGACGGCGTGGGCCGCGAGCACGAAGAGTTCAAGCTGCGGCTGAACAAGGAGAAGGACATCGAAATCGCCGCGATCGACGCCCAGCGGGAAATCGCCGAAGCGCAAGCGGGCATCGTGGGCGAAGCCCTCAAGTCCGCGCGGATTGACATCGTGGGCGGCGAAACGACCTTCTTCGATCGCATCGTCGATTCGATCAAGGGAGGCAAAGCGGTCGATCGCTTCGTGTTCAACAGCGAAGTGTTGACCGACGTGAAAAACTCGTTCTTCAACGGCAACCCAGACTACTTCCGCGAAAAATTGCAGGAATTTGTCGGCCAGTTCAATATGACCTTCGACGACGTCAAGGACCTGTCCGTGGCCGCCCTGATCGGCAAGATGCTCACGCTCTCCGACAGCGAAGAAACGACGTCGCAATTGGAGCGGATGTTGAATACCGTAAAGGGCATGGGCATTGCCGACAAGAAGGTCAAATCGCTGAATCTCGGCGGAAAGACCCTCGCGCTTGGCGGTGAGAACAACTGATCGTCATAGGCCCTGGTTCCCAAGCTCCGCTTGGGAACCGGCTTTCTCGAAGCTCTGCTTCGACTGGTAACTCCATGCTTTCACGGATTGTCGCGAGCAGCCCGCGAAGCGGAGCTTCGCGAAAGTGAGTTCCCAAGCAGAGCTTAGGAACGAGATACTAAGGAATTTGAGTTTCGAACATTCAGATTTCGAATTTCTCACTTCGACGGACTCATTTAGTCGCAGCAATCGGACGTCTCCGCAATGGCTCAAACAGAACTCGACAGCACCGCCGGCGAGGCGGAACCGGAGATTGAGCTGCAGGGGGGGACCTATGAGATCATCCGCAACCGGCTGAATAATCACGGCCAGGATTTGCGGGCACGGCTGAATCAACTGAACGACGCCCGCAAGGAGGTGTTCGGGTCGATCGATACGGTGCTAACCGCCACCGAGCGGATCACGACCGAACACAACTGCATCCCCCGCGACATGGTGGCCGTCGGCCATCGGTTCCTATTCGGCTACAACGTCCATTTCGGGCTGAAGACCGAGCGGACCCTGTCGGACGTCTTTGCTGCGTATGAATTCAAGGAAGGCGCATTCCACGAATTGCCGTTGGAGATCATCGCCGACGCGCAGTTTGAAAAGGACTTCCAGGACGTCTACCGCTACTACAAAAACGCGGTGTTCGCCAAATTCTTCCTCCGCGGGCCGCACCTGTACATGATTTTTCGCGTCGGCAAGACGGCCGGCGATATCAAGACCTTCAAATGGGTCGTACAGGGCGAAAAGCTCGTCTATGTCGATAATCGCAGCGACCACGAAGTCCGCTATCCCCCGCAACACGAATTTCAGTGGACCCGCACGCATCGCGACCTGCACCAAACGGGATTGCACCCCCATATTTCGATCGATGACCGGATCTTTGTCGAAACCATCGGCGGCGACTTAACGATCAAGATCGAAGACAACACCGACTCGGGCGAAGGGATCTATTCCGAGCCGGTCGATGATCCTGACCAGACGCTCGACGACGCCGAGATCCACTACGCGCTGGTGGGTAACATCATCCTGCTGAAGGTCCGTCCGTATCAGGAGACGGCGTTTCGCTATTTTGTCTACAACGACAAGCTGAAGGAGGCGCGGCGACTGGATGCGCTGGAATACGCCTGCGTGCTGCTGCCGGACGACCATGGACTCATTTTTGCCGACGGCTACTACCTGCAGACGGGGCTTTGCAAAACTTTCGGCAGCAACTTGTCGGACATGTTCTTTGAACGCCGGATTGCTGCGGCGAACGGCGAGGACTTCCTCTACGTCTTTTACAACCGCTTAGACGGCGTCTATGTACTCTTGCAGTATAACCTGATCGAACAGCGCGTCGAGACGCCGGTGATTTGCAACGGATTCACATTTTTCCCCAGCGGGGAGATGGTTTGTTTCAAGGCGCAGGAAGAACCGCAAAAACACCACGCCGTTCAAATCTGGCAGACCCCTTATGTCGGCGAAGATTTTGTGCCCCACGCGGAGACCGGTACGTACCTGTTTAAGATCGGCAACAAGGACATCGTCCGGGGCATGGCCGAGTGCCATGAACTGCTGGAACTGATCGACAAAGAGGACACGTACGCGAATCTTTATGTCGACATCGTCCGCGAAGCGACCGGCATCATCGATTCCTTTTTTTGGATCGACAATCCGGAGACCTTCAAGCTCAAGGAACCGCTGACAAAGATTCGCGACGCGGCGAGCGCCGCCGTCGATGAATTTGATAAGGTCATCCGTGTTAAACAGGAGACCGCCTCGCAGACGAAACGCGTGCGGGAGCAGACGCGGGAGATCATATCCGCCGTCGGCCACAAGCGATTCGATCACATCAACGACTTTGTCGGCTCCCTGCGGGATCTGCGTTCGGTGCGGGGCGATATTATTTCGCTCCGCGATCTGCGGTACGTCGACGAACCGCTGGTGGAATCCTTGGAAGCGGAGGTATCGCAGCAGGCCGACAAACTTGCCCAGCGGTGCGTAACGTTTCTGATGGACCCGGCGGCGCTGGCGCCTTATGAGCAAAAAGTCGCCGCCGAGCAGGCCAAGATCGGCGAGCTAACGAAAGTCAGCGACGCTAAGGCGGTCGAAGAGGACATCTCCGGCAGCGCGGCCGAATTGGAGATGCTGATCGAAATTGTCAGCAACCTCAAGATCGACGATGCCACGCAGCGGACGACGATCATCGACAATATTTCGGCGATCTTCTCCACTGTCAACGCCGCCCGGGCCTCGCTGAAAAACAAGACGCAGGAATTGATGTCGGTCGAAGGCGTCGCCGAATTCAACTCACAGATGAAACTGCTCAACCAGGGCGTGGTGAACTACCTGGACATCTCCGATTCGCCGGAGAAGTGTGAGGAATTCCTCACCAAGGTGATGATCCAGATCGAAGAACTCGAAGGCCGGTTTGCGGAATTCGACGAATTCGTTCTGCAACTGACCGAGAAACGCGAAGAGATCTACAACGCGTTCGAGACTCGCAAACTGGCGCTGGTCGAGGCCCGCAACAAACGGGCCGGGGCGTTGGCCAATGCGGCGGAGCGGATTCTCAAGGGGATCAAGACCCGCGTCGAAAGTCTGGAGTCGATAAACGATATCAACGGCTATTTTGCGTCGGACTTGATGATCGAAAAGGTCCGCGACATTGTCGGTCAGCTACAGGAACTGGACGATACGGTCAAAGTCGACGATATCCAAAGCCGGCTGAAGACGATCAAGGAAGACGCCGTTCGACAGTTGAAGGACCGGCAGGAACTATTCGTCGACGGTGCGAACATCATCAAACTGGGCGGACACCAATTCTCCGTGAACGTCCAGGCGCTCGATCTGACGACGGTACTCCGCGATGGTGAAATGCATCTGCATTTGACCGGCACGAATTTCTTCGAGCGGATCAAGAACGAACAACTCGCCGCCACGCGCGACGTATGGGACCAAGAGGTTCTTTCGGAAAACCGCCACGTCTATCGCGGCGAGTACCTGACCTATCAGATCATGCAGTCGCTGGCGCAGGTCGGCGCGCAGCCGTCAATGGAGGAATTGCGGAGCTACGATGCGAAGCAATTGACGGCCTACGTGCAGCGGTTCATGGGTCCGCGCTACGGCGAGGCCTACGTCAAGGGGGTGCATGATCACGACGCGGCAAAACTCGTTGCGGAACTGGTGGAGATGGAAGCCACGATCGGTTTGCTGCGGTACCACACCCGCGCGCGGGCGTTGGCGGCTGTCGTCTGGCAGCATCTGGCGGAGAAAAAGCAAAAGACCTTGCTCACGGCCAAGCTCAAAGGGGTGGGAACGATCACGGAGTTGTTCCCGGATGCCGTCGCTCAGGCCCACTACGTGGCGGAATTGAAAAGAGTGTTGCAGGCGGCGATCTCCGAAACGGAGTTGTTCGACGAAGCATTTCTGGCTCCGGCGGCCGAGTATCTGTTTCACGTGCTCATCGGCGACGGATTTGCCGTCAGCCCGCGAGCGGCGGATTTGTATCGGCGATTCGAAGAACACGTCCAGCGGAGCGGATTTTCCGACAAATTCACCGCATCGCTGAAAGGGGTGCACCGCGACCCGGCGAGTGCTTTCGGCTTGTGCCGGGACTGGGTGCGGGCCTTTATTGCGAAACAAGACGAGGCCGAGTCGGACGACTACGCGGACGAAGTCGCGGGGTTGTTGCTCGACGGGAAACTAAACGACCTGCAGATCATCAACGACGAAATCTCCCGCGACGTGGGGTGGCTGCTCGGTACGCACGGGGCGATTCGCGAAGGGGCCTATCACCTCGATTACGGCGATTTCATGCACAAGCTCGCCGAATACGACCACCAGGTGGTCCCGCGATTTAATCAATACGTGCAACTGAAACGCGACCTCGTCGAAACGGCCCGCGACGAGATGAAACTTGAAGAGTTTCGCCCGCGGGTCTTGACGTCGTTCGTTCGCAACCGGCTGTTGGATGAGGTCTACCTGCCGGTTATCGGAGATAACCTCGCCAAACAGATCGGTGTTGCCGGCGCAGGCAAACGGACCGACCGCATGGGCCTGCTGCTATTGGTCTCGCCGCCCGGTTACGGCAAAACGACGCTCATGGAATACATTGCTAATCGCCTGGGCATTATCTTCATGAAGATCAACGGCCCGGCGATCGGCCATCAAGTCACGTCGCTCGATCCGGACGAGGCCCCTAACGCTGGCGCCCGCGAAGAGGTTGAAAAGCTGAACCTCGCGCTCGAAATGGGCGATAACGTGATGATCTATCTGGACGATATTCAACACTGCAATCCAGAGTTCCTGCAAAAATTCATCTCGCTGTGCGACGCCACACGCAAGATCGAAGGGGTCTATAAAGGCCGCACGCGGACCTATGATCTGCGGGGCCGCAAAGTCGCCGTGGTGATGGCGGGCAATCCTTACACTGAAAGCGGGGAGAAGTTTCAGATTCCCGACATGCTTTCCAACCGGGCCGACATCTACAATCTGGGCGAAATCATCGGCGAACATGCGGCGTCGTTTGAGATGAGCTACTTGGAGAACTGCCTGACGTCGAACCCGGTGCTCAACAACCTCGCCACGCGGAGCCAGAAGGACGTGTACGCCGTGATCCGCATGGCGGAGCGGGACAGCGCCGAGGGGGTCGATCTGGAAGGGAACTACTCGGCCGAAGAGTTGAGCGAGATGGTCTCGACGATGAAAAAACTGATGCGGGTCCGCGACGTGATCCTGGCGGTCAATCGGGAATACATCCGCTCGGCCGCGCAGTCGGACGACTATCGCACGGAACCGGCGTTCAAACTCCAGGGATCCTATCGGAACATGAACCGCATCGCCGAAAAGGTGGTGCCGGTGATGAACGACGAGGAGCTGCAGGCGCTGATCGTTTCCAACTACGAGAACGATTCCCAGACGCTCACCACGGGCGCCGAAGCGAACATGCTCAAGTTCAAGGAGTTGATCGGCATTCTCAACGAGCAGGAGACCCGCCGTTGGGAGTCGATCAAACGGACCTTTCAGCAGAACGTCAAACTCAAGGGAGTCGCCCCGGACGATAAGATCGGGCAGGTCATCGTGCAGATGAGCTCCTTCAGCGACGGATTGGAAGCAATCCGCCGCGCGATGATCGACGGCATCGCCTCGCTAACGGAAAGCGGCGAAGAAGACCCGCGGCCCGCGATGGACGAACACGTCGCCCAATTGATCGAACGGATCAACGGCCTGAGCGAAGGACTGCACGGGATTCACGGCAGTTTGGCCGACGGGCTGCCGGCATTGGTGTCCGCCGCACAGGCGGCCGAGAAGTCGATCGCCGCCGTTCCGCCCCCGCAATTGCCCGCGCCGCCGGTAAAGGCCAAATCCCCCGCCGCGGAGGTCGTCGATTCGCCGATGGACGATGAGGACGACCAACCCGATGCCCCCCCAAGCAGCACGAGTCCCCACAAAATCACCGTCGTCAACAAAATGCCCCGCAGCGTATACAACGTATTGCAGCAGCAGTTCGAGTTGATGAATTCCTGGATGAAACCGCTGCTGGACGCCGCACAAACGCAGTCGGCTGACATCAAGACATTGCGGGAGCAACTTCATCAATGTTTAAGCGACTACAAGCGCATGCTGCGGCGGATTGAGCGGAACGAATAGCGGCACCCAACTGCCCCTCCGTAATTTCACACGCCGCCCCGTCTCCTCAGCCCCCGGCTCCGCCGGGGAGTAACACCGCACTCCAATTCACGTCCGCTGAAAAAACAACGGGACCGAGCGCTAAAGCGCCCAGTCCCGTTGTGCGTTTTATCCACCGGAAATCGACTGGCAGCCGACCGGCTACAGCGTTTCGTAGCAGCCGCGGCCCGTGTGCCGGCATTCGCCGTCTCCGA
>CALFYU010000176.1 GCA_937952455.1 uncultured Planctomycetaceae bacterium | reverse complement strand
CAACGCAACGCGGGACTATTACGGCCTCACCCTTCCGGACGCCGCCTTGATTCCCAATCCGTCTCCCGTGTATACGCCCGAGGAGCAGTGGGACGCGAATCGTGCGGATCCGCACATGATCCTGTTCGTGGGACGCTTCGACCGACACAAGGGAGGCGACACGATGCTGCTCGCCTTTCAAGATGTAGCGAATCGTTTCCCCGATGCCCACCTGGTTTTCATTGGTCCCGATACGGGGATTCGAACGGCAACAGACGGGGTTGTGCATTTCATGGAATTCGTCGCCGCGCATCTCGACGAATCAGTCGCGCGGCGCGTCAATTACCTCGGCAAGCAGGAACCGTCGTCGATCGACAATTTGCGGCGGCAGGCGGCCGTGACGGTCATTCCCTCGTCATTCGATAACTTTCCCTATGCGGCATTGGAATCGGTGGCGCTCGGCTGCCCGGTGGTGGCCAGTCGCGTCGGGGGGATTCCGGAGATTGTCCGCGACGGCCACTCCGGATTGCTGGTCCCCGAGTCCGATCCAAACGCGCTCGCCGACGGGATCGGGCGAATATTGGCCGACCGCGATTTGGCAAAACAACTTGGGGCCGCGGCCGCGTTGGACGCTCAAGAGCGGTTTCATCCCCGCAAGGTCGCCGAACAGACCGTGTCGTTTTATCGCGACGTCATTGCCAAATGGAAGGCGGGCCGATGACCCTATTTGCGGACATCGTGATGCTTTCATGGCCGCTTTTGGTCATTGCGCTCTTTTCACGGATGAAGTCCGAACAGGCGGTCGTGGTGGCATTCGTAGTCGGTTGGCTGTTTCTGCCGTTTAAGACGTACGAGATCAGCGGACTTCCGGATATTACAAAGATGTCGCTCACTTGTTACGCGATCATTGCCGCCACGCTGATCTTTGACCTGGAACGATTTACCGAGCTGCGACCAAGCTGGTGCGACTTGCCGATCGTGCTGATGTGCATTGCACCGGCGATTTCGTCGCTCACCAACAACCTCGGCGTCTACGACGCCGCGTCGTCGGCCCTGGCAGTGGCGGTCCCCTGGGCGGGGCCGTACTTATTGGGGCGGGCCTATTTGACCGATTCAGCGACGGTGCGTTTTGCCGCAATTGCCCTTTTAATCGGCACACTCGCGTATTTGCCGTTGTGCTGGTTTGAATTCCGTATGAGCCCCAAGTTGCATGCCATGGTATACGGCGAAGGCTACCGTTCCGGTGGCTTGCGGTTTGGTGGGTGGCGGCCGACGGTGTTTTTGAATTCCGGGCTGCAGCTTGGATTGTGGATGACGACGGCATCCTTGACCGGCATTTGGTTATGGTGGACGGGCGTCTGGCGTCGCTCGGCGGGCGTCTCTGCTGGATTGCTGCTGGCGGCGTTGGTTGCGACCACCGTACTGTGTCGTTCGATGGGCGCGCTGTTGTTGCTTGTCGCCGCGCTGGCAGCGCTGGCTTGGACGGCGCTCTTCAAAAACCGTCTGGCCCTTGCGGCACTGATTCTAGTGGCCCCGGCATACATCCTGTTCCGGGCAACGGGAGATCAGAACTGGCAGCCGGCCGTCGCAGCAGCCAACGTGATCAGCCAAGAGCGGGCGGAATCACTACAATTCCGCTTTGAGAACGAGGACATCCTCGTAGCGAAAGCCCTCAAACAGCCGGCGTTCGGCTGGGGCGGGTGGGGCCGCTCGCGCGTGTATGATGAATTCGGCAAAGACATTTCCGTCACGGACGGACTGTGGATCATCCAACTCGGACAATACGGTCTGCTCGGACTGGTCGCGCTGTACGGCATGTTACTCACTCCCCTGGTGTTATTGATTGTGCGGTTTCCAGCCAGAACGCTTGTCTCGCCTGAATTGGCTCCAGTTCTCGCGTTTGCGCTTTCCGCCACCTTGTTTGCAATCGACTGCCTCCCCAACGCCATGCCGAATCCGTTTTACATCATGACGGCCGGCGGGGTGGTGAGTTACGTTGCCGGTTACCGCGAATCGTCTATTGTTCAAAGTCTTGCGGCACCGTTGCCGCAAATTTCGCCGCGGCGGCCGCTGAGGCGGCTGCACGCCGGCGGTCCCGTCCGTAGTCGTCTTGAACGTATTTAAGCAAAAACTACCGAAGTAGGCTGGTCGATTCGAGGAGGCCAACATGCCGTCGTTATTACACATGCCGATTTTCCGGGCAATCGATTTTCAGGCGTCCGCCGCGCAGTTCCGCGGGGCGGAGCCGTTTCCGCATATCTGTTTCGATGATTTTCTGACTCCCGAAGCAGCGACAGCAATCGAACAGGCATTTCCGTCGTTCGAAGAAGCGCAACGGCTCGGTCAAGGGTTCCGCGCAGTCAACGAGCGCGGCAAATATCAGGTTACGAATTCGGAGCTGTTTCCCGAAGCGATCAAGGTCTTGCACGAGGAGTTGCAATCGCCCGCCTTTATCGAGAAGTTGAGGGCGCTGTCCGGCTACGACGACTTAGTCGGTGACGCCGAACTCGTCGGCGGAGGGATGCATCAAACCGGTCCGCGGGGCCACCTCGACGTGCATATCGATTTCAACTACATCAAACACCGCCGGCTGCATCGGCGGCTCAACATTCTGCTGTTCTTCAATCGGGATTGGCAGGAAGCCTGGGGGGGACTGACGGAACTGTGGGACGTCGACGTCAAACGTCTTGCCCACAGCTTTCTGCCGATTTACAACCGCTGTGTGATTTTCGAAACCAGCGAGATCAGTTGGCACGGCGTGACCGCCGTCACCTGCCCGCCGGATCGCAGCCGCAAATCGTTTGCCGGATACTATTACACGCCTTGCACGGAGGAAGAAATTGAGGCCAACGGGCACGGCACGATCTTCAAAGCGCGGCCGACGGAGCGCTCCAAGCGGTATGTGAAGATGCCCATGCAGAATGTGCAACGCTGGCTGCGCCGCAAAATTAACGTCGGAATTAAAGGGATTCGGGGAAAGTGATATCGTCAACCACAGCTGATTGGAGTCGCGAAGCGATCCGCTGCTATTGGGATCCGTCGCGAAAGCTCCTGCATCACTTGCGGGCATATCAGGCGCAGACGTCGGCGGGGCCGCTGGCGCGATTGCGGCGGCGCTGGCATGCGTTTTGGCACCGCGTGTGGTCGGTGATCTGCGGTGCGGATATTCCGCTCAATTGCCGCATCGAGGGGGGCTTAGTGATGCCGCATCCCCAAGGAATCGTCTTGCATCCGCATGCGGTGATTGGCCCGAACTGTCTGTTATTTCAACAAGTCACGATCGGAACCGGGGGGAGCCTCAGCGGTTGTCAGAGGATCGGCGGGCACGTCGATATCCGCCCCGGGGAGAAGGGATTTGGTGGAGTGCTCATCGGCGAACATGCAAAAATCGGCGCGAACGCGGTGGTGTTATGCGACGTCCCCCCCCACGCTACGGCGGTCGGAATCCCGGCCCGCGTAATATTGTGTGAAGTCGAGGAACGGGTCGTCCATGAGCCGTCTGTGTGACCGGTTTTGTCGTTCTAAGTAAATCAGATTTTCAAGATCCTTTGCGGGCACAGCTATTATGACAAATCGAGAACTCACGACACGGATACGGCCGTCGCAAATTACGACGACGGATGTTCACAATCCGGAGATCAATCTGCCCGCCTACCCG
>CALFYU010000175.1 GCA_937952455.1 uncultured Planctomycetaceae bacterium | reverse complement strand
CTACATGGTTCCCAAAAAGTATATGAGTAACGAACCGGGCGAGCGGATTGACGTTAAGGTCCGCGAGGTCTTGATTGCGCTGGACAAGCAGGAGACGCTCGTCGTCGGTTTGCCGGTAGACGTATTTATCGAAACGATGACACCGCAAGAGAAAAAGGATTCACAAAACAGCACGGAAGCGGGAGACATCGTGTCCGCGGATGCGCAGCCTATTGAGTAACGCTGGACTTTTGGGACGGTTCGCCGGCGAAGTCGATCAGCTCGCATGCTCCGGCGGAGGGAGAATCACCATGGACTTGAACGTATGTTTGCTGGGTGGCGGCACGCGGTTGGCGGCCCACCTCGGCGCACTGAAGGGGATCGAAGATCAGGGGGGCCGCGTGCGCGGTTGGGCCGGTGCTTCAGCCGGGAGCCTGGTGGCCGCCGTGCGTGCGGGCGGATATACGCACGAGATGGCCGTCGATCTGATGCGGGATACGAACTATCGCCAGTTTTTGGATTTCCAGCCACTGGGGATGATTCGCGGGCTGGGACTGTGCTCGGGGCGGCGATTTGAAAAATGGCTGGACGGTGTGTTGTCGGGCCAGCGCTTTTGTGACCTGCAAACGCCGCTGTCGGTGGTGTGCACGGACATCCAAACCGGCGAGCCGTTTCTTTTCTCTGCCGAGACAACACCGGAGGTCAAGGTGGCGACGAGCGTGCGTTGTTCGATCGGAATTCCGGGCATTTTCGCCGTGCGGCGGCTGCACAATGCCATATTGATTGACGGTTCATTGGCAGCGATCGACGATCACATGCTTTTTCCCGGCAGTCCGCACGAAACCGTGACCGTGCGGCTCGTGCGGAATCAGGTCGCCCGGCTGGCGCGATCGAAGCGGTTCGGACTGAAGACCTACGTACAGCGCGTGGCGGGTATGTTATTGGATGCGGCGGACGAACCGAGCATCTCGGGCGAACAATGGCGACGGACGCTACTGGTCCGAACGGGCAAGCACTCGTCGGTGAATTTTGATCTTTCGGTCGAGGATCGCGGCGAGTTGTACGCGATGGGCTATGAACAGTGTTTGAACTTCTTGGATCTTTCCGGGCCCCAACTAAAGAAGAAGACCGTTCCTCAGACAGTTGCAGCAAAGGAATATCGCGATCTTGAGGAATTGGCCGAGGACACGGTTCGCATGGCACAGGAGACGTCACGAGCCGTGCGCCGGCCGCTTGCCGACGGTCCGTTGCCTGCCCGTGGTAAAGACCGGGAGCAGATTCCTCAAAATCCATATACAGCGACAATGGGATTTGGTTTCGACGTCGTGTAGTGTGTGCGTCCCGTGCCTTATGCGATCCGTGGGCTAGAAACTTAACGTTGCGACAAGCCAACAGTCACGGTGGGTGAACAATTCGATCAGTGTAAGCGGTAACGATCCTATGACAGCAACAGCCAGTCAAACGATTCCCTTTGCGGAGGCGTCAAGCCCCTGGTCCTACGAGGAGGCGTTTTCGCGGCACAGCGGTTTAATCACGCCGGAGCAGCAGCAAACGCTCCGTAACAGCCGTGTGGCGATTGCCGGCATGGGGGGCGTGGGAGGAAGCCATCTGGCGACGTTGACCCGGCTGGGAATCACACGGTTCCGTATCGCCGATCCCGATCACTACGACGTGGCGAATATCAACCGGCAATACGGTGCGAAGTCGTCGACGCTCGGGGAACCGAAGGTCGATGTCATGGCTCAGATTGCCAGCGACATCAATCCAGAACTCGAGATCGATGCCTGGAATCGTCCGCTGGACAAAGAGAACTGTTACGAATTTCTCGACGGTGTGGACGTGCTGCTGGACGGCATGGACCTCTTGAAAACGGACGTGCGGCGGACGGTGTTCAAGGTCGCAGCCGAACAGGGAACGCACGTGGTAACCGCCGGCCCGTTCGGGTTCAGCATCGGCTGGATGGTGTTTGAACCGGGCGGCATCGGTTTCGACGAGTATTTTGACATACACGACGGCCAAACCCCGTTTGAGCAGATGTTGAATTTCATCGGCGGGCTAACGCCGGATTTGCTGTATATGAAGTACATGGATGTGACCAAGGAACAATTCACGAACAAATCGATTCCGTCGTTGGGTCTGGCCTGTCAGATGTGCGCCGGAGTAGCGGCGACGGAAGTGGCGAAGATTTTGATCGGCGTCGGGCGTGTCAAGGCGGCACCCTATTATTTCCAATTCGATGCGTTGCTGCAGAAGTTTCGGCACGGCAAGCTTCGCGGCGGCAACCGCAATCCAAAACAACGGCTGAAACTGTGGCTCGCCAAACGCCAGTTTCGCAAGATGGGCTTGTTGCCTTAACGGGAGCTTTCATCATGTCCACGTCAACTAATGACCAACGTGCGCTGAGTCCGTCGAGCACTCATGAGTTAAGCGCCGCCGAGATGTCCGACATCCTGGCCAGTGAACCGGACAGCCTCCCTGCCGGTGAAATTCGCGTGACAAACGAATTTCGTCAACGGCTGCGCGAGTTATCCAAACTCAATACCCTACGGGCGGTGGCCGGCATTGCTGGGGACTGGGCGATCATTGCCGCCTGTTTTTCGGCAGCACTCTTGATTCCGCATCCGGTCGTCTGGGTTTGCGCAGCGATTCTGATTGCCGCGCGACAACACGCATTGTTAATCATCATGCATGATGCTTCACACTTTCGCATCGTCGCGAACAAACGTTGGAACGACCGACTCAGCAACTGGTTGTTGGCGTGGCCGGCGCTGGTTTCGACCGAAGGATATCGAGATAACCACTTGGCGCATCACAGCCACTTGAATACCGACGATGACCCGGATTGGACCCGTAAGGCCGGCAAGCCGGAATGGGAGTTTCCCAAGACTCGCTGGGCCATGTTGAGGTTGATATTGCGAGATGTGTTCGGCGGGGGATTTTTAGACATTCTCGGCGCGATGCGCAACCTTTCCAGTCGCAAATCCAAGCCGGACGAAGTCAAACAACGGGCCTGGGGCAAATTGTGCTATTATGCGCTTATTGCCGCCGTCATCACGGCGACGGGGATGTGGGTTCCCGTATTGTTGTTGTGGTTCGTTCCGGTGTTCACAATCCTACCGGTAATGTTCCGCTTGCGCGGCATTGCTGAACACTTTGGATTAGAAGGCGAACATGAGTTGAATATGTCACGGAACTTTGCAGCGCGATCTTGGGAACGGATTTTGTTCGCGCCGCACAATGTGGGGTATCATTTGGACCACCACCTGTTTCCGTCGGTGCCCTATTATAATCTGCCGCAATTGCACCGAGAACTGCTCAAGCATCCTGAATACGCTGCACACGCTCACTTGAATGATTCGCTGTTCGGGCTGCGCGGTAAGAGCGTGCTGAATGACGTACTACCCGCGTAGATGTTGTGCCAGACTGGCGCTTCTCATTAGGCGGGCCGCGCAACCGGTGCCGAGTCGCCTACAACATGCCGAATTTTTCAAGTGCGGCGACGGTGGCGACGGCCCAGAAGAAGCAGCCGGCCAGGAACAGTCCGCTGCTGGCAAACCAGCCGGGGCGGATCTCTTTGGGCAACAGCGTATGGTTCAGCCACAGTGTGTGCCAACAGCTGAATCCCAATGCGAAGTTGAAGATCGTGGTGGCGATCAATAACAGCGCGACCGGCTTGCCGAGCGAGAGCATCGTCAGACCGAAGACGGCATACACGGAGAGCACGGCGAAATAGACGTAGCGGATGTGCTTGGGATCGACCTTGTGCAGCCGCGGGCTGGCGGTCCAAAAGGCGTCGACCCATCGGCGGATGACCCCGTCGGCCGAGGTGGCCATGCTGGGGGCGAGGACGAGAAATCCGCAGAAGAGCGTCATGAACCAGGCCAAATGCCCGAGCGTGCCGCCGACGGCATTTTCGACCGCACCGGCCGTCATTCCGGCAGCCGTCCATTGATCGTTGACGACCGTACCCCGCGGCAGGAATTCGACCGACAGCATGCTGGGCAGCGCCAACCCGAAGAAGCAAGCCGGCATCCACACAACGAGTTGGTCGCGGAGGATGTGTTTGTACCAACGCTTCCAGCGGGGAAGGCTCTCCTCGTCGACAATGAACACGGTTCCCACGTGCGAGAGTTGAATGTCCTGCCCGCCGACGACGCTGGGAATTGCTCCCACGTGATGGCCCATGCCCCACCCCTGGTCGCGGGTATAATTGCTGACCGGTGTATTCGAAAGTCCGCCCGAACCCGAAATCGCCACCAGTGCGGAGAGAAAGGCGATCATCGACCAATCGATTTTCGGCAGCTTTTCGCCGCGCGCCCAGGTCGTGAACACGTTGGCGACGTTGTCACCGTCGCGGGTGACATGCCCTTCGTCATTCGGCCCGTCGATGTCGATGAAGGTGTCCAACTGCCCGTCCTGGTCGGCGTCGAGCGGATACGCCTTGTCGGGCACGTCGTCGTTGTTGGTGTCGAGCATCACCGTTTCGTCAGGTTGGCCGTGCTTATCCAAGTCGGGCCAGCGGACGGTTTTGCCGTCCTTCTCGATGGTCACCATGTTGTCGGGCGTGCTGGTCTCGTAGATGTCGGTGGCGTCCTTGGTTCCGTCGCCATCGGTGTCGATCACATAGGACAGCAACGGTTCCTTGACATCCAGACGTCCGTCGTGATCCCAATCCTCGCCAGGATCCAATTGTCCGTTTTGGTTTGCGTCCTCGCCGCGGCGAATGGGCACGTTGCCGAATTTGAAAAACCCGCTGAAGATGTCTTCCCAGGTTGAGGCATGGGAATAAAAGACGCCCAACAGGATCAAAAATCCCATCACGGTCACGATCTTGAACGTCATCAGCGCCTTAAGCGAATTGTAGATTTTGCCGCCGAAGATCAGCGGAATCATCGCTGCCAGAAAAATGCCGTAACCGAGATATCGCAGTAGATGACGTTCATAAAGCACGTTTTCGGGATCGGGAATATGTCCCAGGATTACCGCGGCGAGCGGGGTGGCGGCGTTGGCGGCCAGATAGGGAAACACCGAACCGAAGTCGAGCAGCAAATAGATACAGACCCAAAACATCGGTCCGGGAATCATGCGGAATTTGCCGGTGAAAATTGGTTCGCCGGAGTAGAGCGTGTAGCGGCTGATCTCCAGGTTGTAGATGACTTGTCCCAAGATGCTGAGCGTCGCCAGCCAAAGCAGGCTGCCGCCGTATTTGGCGGTGACGATGGGACCGGTGAGCCATTCGCCGCCGCCGATTGCCGAACCGCCCATGAGCAGCCCCGGTCCGAGCAACAACGTCCATTGTTTCCAGCCGAACTTCGGGGCATCGACCAGTTCTCCCACGTTCCAGGCGGGCATTTCCGGGACGCCGGGCATCTGGTCTTTGGAAACTTTGCGGACGCCGGCATCCAGTTCGGTAATGTTGTCGGGAGTGATTGGCGGCGTTTGGGACATGCTCGGCTCGCTCTTGGGGGTGTTTGTATGCCCGTGTTACCCCCTCGCGTAGCCGGGGGCTGGGAGAGATTTCAATTTTCTCCCATCAGCCCCTGGTTTTTTCGGGGGATCCTGGTCCGTCACGGCATGACGAAGTCGTGTTCTCCTTCGCGGACGGTGAGCACCGGGCAGGGGGCCTTGCGGACGATTTTTTCTGCCACCGATCCGAGCAAGACGTGGGCGATGGCTCCGCGGCCATGCGTCCCGACGACGACCAAGTGGACGTTCTCGGCTTTAGCGGTGCGAATCACCTCGAAAAAGGGGCTGCCTTCGACAATCAGCGTCCGTCCGGTTTTTATTCCGATATCCGCGCTGATCTTGTCACCCTCCTTCTCAGCCGCCTGCCGCTGCTGTTCCTGAAAATTCGGTGGAAAATAACCTTCGCCGCTGGGGGGGATCTGCGAAATCAGATCGGGAGCTTCCACCACGTGGCAAAGTATGACTTCGCTGCTGAACGCCTCGGCCAAAGCAGCGGCGTATTTGACCGCAACTTTGGAATGATCGCTAAAGTCAGTCGCCACGAGAATGCGTTTGAGGTTGATCATGATGACGTGCCCGGGAAAAACAATGTGTAGCCGCAACTCCGGCCACGGTGGGCCGATCGGCGGTGACTAAAAATTCGTTCATCCAGATTCTAATCGGATCGCACCGGGAAACCCAACCGTGCGCCTTACGAATTAGGAGAACCGACATGATTTTCGCGTGGGAGGACCGGCCGAGTTTACCGGCTGAAAAACACCGATGCGCGGGGCGTTTTTGTTGCCTGCGGGGTGCAGCGCTTGGGGCGATCGTCTGAGATGAGCGGCAATCGCCGGTACCTTGTGACTTCGGCAGATTGTCTCTTCGCAGACGGTCCGTCGGGGTTTTCAAATGCCGGCGCGGTTGCTTTACTAAGGCGCTTTGGAACTTCTGCGTTTTCAATTGGATGAGAAACCCCCACCTCCGATGGCTCGAAAAGCTGCCCGATCCTCGACCGCGATTCCTCAAGAGGTTGCAGCCGACCTGCAAGTCCTGCTGGGCTATTTGAATTTTTCCGCTGGAAATCCGGACCCGGGGTTTCACAGCGCGCTGAATCGGCTGCACGGTTGGATCGACACCGAATTTCCCTGGAATCGCTTGCGCGTCTTGCTGGGGGAATACCTGCGAAAGGCGGAGGAGCGGTCCGCGGCATTTGCCGATACGGGGCAGGTCGAGGCGGTCTTAAAGCTGGTCTTCGACGAAGTGGCGCCGGAGTATCGCCGGTTTCACCGCGACTTGTTGTTTCACCTGCCGGACGGGGCGCTGCAACAACCGTTTTTTGTCGCGCGGCTATTTGAAGCCACGCTGGCGCAAGGGGCGCCCTGGAATGAAGCCGAGCGAATCGTAGCCGGCGCGTTGAAACAATTGAACGACTTCATCGGACATCGCCCGGTGGCGGTTTTGGAGTCGGGCCGCAAGATGGAGCCGTATCCGCACGAACGGTTTCGACCCGTGCCGATCTATATCCAACAGGCCGGGGTGGCGGTCGGCAAGTATCACGCCTTGGTCGAAACGACGCTCAAGATCCTGAAGGAGTCGCCGCCGTCGCTGCTCCGCGACGCCTATTTCGATCTCGATCAATTGCAGGAAATCGCCGTCGACGTCCGGGCCTACGACCAAAGCCACCCGGTTTATAAGCGGACGAATTACACGTTCGGTGAATGGGACCCGCACTGCATCGACACCAAGGGGCTGTACCATCGCTTCGTGGTGCGGCAGATCGTGATCGATGCCCTCGTGGATTGGATCGACGAGACGGACGACATGTCCAACGAGGAAGCGGTCTATCAGGCCGCCGCGGCGCTCTGTGGAACGATGCTCATGGCTTCGTCGATCAGCGGCGCGGGACCGGACACGCATACGTCGGACATCAGCCTCACGACGTTGTTGCCCAAGGTCGCTCGTCAGCGGGATGCATTTTATACACGGCTGATGGATTCGCTGACCGGCCCGGCGGCTGAGAAAATTGCCGCGGAGTCGCGTATCCACCGCCAACCGTTCGGCCGCGTGCGGCAGCATCTGAATCTGTTCATGGCCGATTACGGAGCACGGCAGCTGCAGCACGTGCAGACGTCGCTGCTCTATGCGCGGATGGGTTATCCCGACGCGGCGGTGCGGCACGCAACGGCCATTCCCTCAGCATCGGCGCGGTTTGAATGCGAGATTCAATGCGCGATCACGGCGGCCAATATCGACTTGGACCACGGCGACATTTCGGCGTCCGCCCGGCGGGCGTTGGCGATTCCCGAGTTAATCCAGCGGGGCATTGAGTGTGGCGCGTTGGTCGATCCGTGGAACATCCTCGGATTCCAAGGTCTGTTTCCGCTATTTCTGGCGCGGGAAGACAGTATCATCGACCCGCGGGTCGACGTGTTGATCGATGTGATGGACCGGGTGTTCAGTCTGATTGCGCGGTTGATGCGCGAATCGGCGGCAGCAGGGGAAGGTGCGACGCGGGAGGCGGTTTCGGCGGAATTTCAGAAACTGGCCGAGCAATGGGACCGGTACGCCACGACGGCGGTGGCCGACCTGCCACCGGTGTCGGGACAGGAGAGTTGGGAATCGGCGTCACACGTGGCGGAGGTGCTGGCCGAGTGGCGGACCGCCGGAGAATCGGCAGGCGACATCGCGTTTTGGCGGCAGCAGGTCGAGCGGTTTCACTCCCCCAAGACGTACGCGTTGGTCGTTTCGGCGCTGCTGGACAAGAAAGACACCGTGGCCTCGATGGGGCTGTTGATCCAGTGGCTGAGCGAGGGAGAGACGGTTTCGCTGGAATCGGGCAGCTATTCGTTCCACATCCTGGCGGGGCGCTGGCTGGAGATGGTGCTCGCCCCGGTCGGAGAGGAAACGCCGGCGGCGGCCGGTCGCCGTGCATGGCCGATGATTCAAAAGTTCTTCGACTATCTAGAAGCCAATGCCGGGCCCTATTGGGCGGTCCCCTCATTCGCCGAGGCGATCGCGGGGGAATACAACGAAGCACTCGACGACGAGGACCTGGACGATCTCGACGAAGAGGAGGAGGACGACGAGGAGAACCTGTTCGGCGCGGCCTATGAGAACGTGACGTTTAAGGAGAGTGCCCGCGACGGCCGCAGCGGCGATACGATGGACGACGATTTATTCGCCCGTGACAGCGAGTTTGATTCGCTCAGTTCGGGGTTGCGCGACCGCTTGATCTTTTTGGCCAACTTGTCGCACCTGCGACAAATCGCGGCGGCGAACATTTCGGCGACCATGTCACCCGACGGTGGCGACGACGATTTTGCGGTGACGCTCAAGGAGACGATCCTGCACTGGCGACGGCACGATTTGACGTTGCTGAAGGGCCTGAACGTGCTCATCGAGGCCGTTTCAGAGATGGAATCGGAGTTGCCGACCGGCGACCAGGAATCGTTGATCGAGTTCGACCGCCAGTCGCAGATGAAAATCGAATTGCTGCGGATGCTGATCATCGTGTTCAGCAAATGCGGCGATTCCTCGCGGACCTTGTTAAGTTGCCTGCCGGACAAGCTGCCGGGGGCGAACCTCAAGGGCTGGGAGCGCTCGGCGGTGCCGCTATATCGCGCGATCTTCCGTTCAGATGTAGAGCGGACACAGGAGTTGTTGCCGCCGTTTCTCAAGGCAATTTCCCGCCGGCCGCTGCTGTATGTCCCACTGCACGAAGGGGGGGATCCGCTGGCCATCGCCCGCGTGCGGACCTTGCAGTCGGCCATTCAATTTCTGCTGGAGCAGTTGCCGCGACTGGGCCTTCTGCGGGAAACATGGCATACGCTGAAGACGGCGCAGTTGATGGAGCGACGCAGCAACCGCGCCGGCGTGACGGTGACCGAATTCGCCACGCTCTTTTCGGCGGCGCTGCGAAATTCGCTGAGCTGCGTGATCCGTAGTTCGGAGGGGTGGGAGAAAGGCAAATTCACCGAGGAGCAGTTGATTCAGGTTGTGGGGGAGATTGGCGAGTTCTACTTGGAACTCTGGCTGGATCACAGCAGCACGATGCGGATTTCGAGCGTCGAAGCGCTCAACGACCGCGTGACGTGGTCGGAGGTGAAGTGGTTCATCCGCACATACGGGCAGGATTTGTTTTATGGCGGCAATCTGACTTTGGGGGGCATCCGCGCGATTCTCCGGCAAGGGGTTGATGCATATTTGGACTTGCTCCAGGAGGACGACGACCCGCTCGATCCGATGCAGTTGGTCGAGGACCTTTCCGGCGATCTCGATCGCGAGGAAGCGGCCGACTGTCTGGAAATCATCCTCCGCTGTCTGCAGGACAAGTACGAGCGGTTTATTGAATACAACAGCACGACCACCCAGTCGGACTACGGCGAGAACATCTATCAGTTGCTGGCGTTTTTGCGGCTGGAGGCGGATTACGACCGCAAGGCGTGGGATTTGACGCCGGTGGCGATCGTGCACGAAGCGCTGGCCCGCGACGGGGCGATTGAAGCGGCCGAAATTTGGCAGGACGTGTTCCGCATCAAGACCGAGGCGCTGTCGGAGCGGTTCTTGAGAAATCTGGCGCGGCTGGAGCGGGCCTGTAGCATCAAACTGCCTAGCCTGCGGGACCGGTTGAGCGAGCGGTTCATCAAGCCGCTGACGTTGGATCGGATTTTGGCGCTAGTCCCCGAGGCGATCGAGGACGCTCGTTTGCAGGTCACTTCGGCGGCGTTTGCGACGTTGAGCGACAAAGTCGACGACTATCTGGAAACCACGACCGGCTCAGCGATGGACGTTCCGCCCTGGTTGTACAGTCTGGAAAATGAAGTGGCCAAGATGGAACAGCCCGACCACTTCGAACTGGACGCTCCGGTCACGCCGGTCACGCTGCCGAAGATCACGATCAGTTCTCTGGAATTCGCCAAACAAGTCGCCGACTGGGATGCGGCTTTGGACGGTGTCGACAGCGACGATTGAAACACCCCTGGTGGGGTCAGCGCGTGCGCCAATATCGATAGGCGGCGACGGCGGCCAGCGGGGGGAACAGCAGCCATAGCCCGTAGCGGAATTGCCAGGCCATCAGCAGTTCGACAAACACCAGAAACAGTACGACGTACAGCAGGCCGCGGGCCAAGCCGCCCCGTTCGGTTGTGGCGACGGCGTCGGAACGTTCGATCTGTTGGATGTCGGTCTGGTAGTCAAAGTTGATGCCGGGCACAAGCTCCGCTGCCAGTTCGTCGCGGGACAGCGATGTCAGGTCGCTTTCGGCGGTGTCCACGTTTACGGCGAACAATTCGGTGCCCGACAGCGGCGGGCCGAAATTGACTTCATAGATGCCGGCGGTCTGCGTGTCGTCGAATTGGAATTCACTGATCGCTTCGGATTGTGTGACCTGCGCGGGAGTCGATCCCCCACCGGGGCGGACGACGGTGATGTCCACGTCGAATGCACGGGCGGGGAGCGCCCGCGCGATCGGTTGCCCCACGGTAAAATCCCGCTGCCCCAACCGCCCGCTGCAGGCCAACAGCGCCATCTCGCGAACCATCGGCAAATAGCTGGGCCAAAGCGCCCAGTTGCCCCAACTATCGTCGAGCGACGTGGCCACAATCAGCGAACGTCCGCCGCCGATTTGCTCGTTGCCGATGATGGGCGCGTCAACAATCGCCGGGTCGCCCGTGTCGAAATATAACGCGACGCGGGCCGGACTACGGGGGGGAACGATCAACTGATAGTAGGCATACGTCAACGTGTTGCTCAGCCCGGCCCGAGGATTGCCCTGAAAATCGGCGACGATCGGGTGGGAATAGTCGCCCGGATCGAAGAAGAACGCTTCGCTGCGGTCGGCCGGGTTGCCGCGGCGGGGCCCGATTTGAGCGGGCAGAATGCCTTGACCGTCGCGATACAGCGTGGAGTTGTAATTGTCGACGTCGACGCGATCGCCCAAACACCACACGGCCCCGCCGCCGCTTTTGAGGAACGATTCCAACAGCTTCGCTTCGGCCGGCGTCACCAGCGCGACGTTGCATAGGAAAATGCAATCAAAATCCCGCAAGTCCTGCGCGACGAGATCGCCGCTGGCGATTACGCGCGGGGCAAAGGGGGAGACAGCATCGGCCGCGGATTCGGCCGGCTGCAGGGCCAGCGTGAGAAAATCGGTGGCGTTGCCCATCTCGCGCCCCGTGCGGCTCCCGTTCACGCACAGGACGTTCAACCGCTCGCGGACCGGCACTGACATCCACCGGCGGTTGTCGACTTCCAATGCATCCCCCTGCAGCCGGACTTCGACGCGGTGTTCGCCGCCGGCGGAGAACGTGTACGAAAAGACCTCGCTGACCGATGTGCCGGGCACCAAATTCACGCGGCGGGTCGCCTGCAGCTTGTTGTCGACAAGAAATTCAAGTTGCCGTCCGTTTTGCGGAATGCGGCCGAAATTCTGCACGGTTGCTTCAAACTGCACCGGACGCCCCAGCGCCACGTGCGACCCGATCGTCCGTAGCGATGTGACCGCTGTGTTCTCCTGCCCTTGCTTGCCGAGATCGACCAGCACCAGTTTGGCGTCTTGGCCAATCTCCTTCATGCGGCTGCGAAAAGCGGTCAGTTGTGAATTCGAACGGGGGATCCAGCCCGCCCGTTGAAAATCGCTGATGAAGTAAACCTCTTTTTGATCCGGGATACCGCTTTTTGATTCCAATAGCCCTTCGATCCGTTCCAAAACCGGAGCGACGTCGCCGCGGCCGTCAGGCAATTCGAGCAGCGAGATCTCTTCGATTACATCCTCCTGGCGAAAGGAGGGATTGGCCACGATGACTTGCGGCGCCGCGTCGGCGATCCGCACCAGGTTGAACGCGTCCCCTTGCCCCGACTGTTCCACGATCTGGCGGGCGATTTCCTGCGCCTGGCTGAAGCGGCTGCGGTCTCCTTGCCGGAATCCCATGCTATACGTCGAGTCGACGACGATGACCTTGTGCGTCGGTGCATCGGCCTGAAAGACCGACCCCAGAGTCCGGAAATGCGGTTCTGCGAGGGCGATTGCCAATAAAATCAGAATCAACGCGCGGATCGCCAGCAGAATCAACTGTTCGAGCCGAATCTTGCGCGATTTCTTTTTGACCGCCTGGATCAAGAACCGCATCGCCGCCCATTCGGTCTCGCGAAACTTGCGCTTGTTGAGCAAATGGATGATGATCGGCACCGCCCCCAGCGCCGCTCCCCACAACATCCAAGGACTCAAAAAGTATTCCATGACGAGAACGAATGCTTTCCTGGTTTTCCGATGCCAATTGGCGAAGAATTCGAAACACGAAATCCGAAATACGAAACAAATCCAAAATCCTAATGACCTAAATCTACGCTGTTTTTTTCTTTGAATTTTGCATTTCGAATTTGTTTAGTATTTCGAAATTCGGATTTTGAATTTTTTGCTTGCCAAGACTCCAAGGCCAGACAATCACTTACGTTTTGTGCATATGCTGCGAACGCCCCGCCAGATAACTCGACAACGCGACGTTCAACGGCTGGTCGGTTCTCAGTAGCGCGTAATCCATGTGCATGTCGCGGCAGCCCTTGCGCACCTCGTGCAGGAATTGTTCGAACTCCTCCCGGTAGGCGGCCCGCAGGGCGCGGGGTTCGGTCAATTGTTCGGGCAGGCCTTCCAGCCCCTTAAATAGCGTCGGATCTTCAAACGGAAAATCTTGTTCCGCCGGGTCGATGGTGTGCAGGACGATCACCTCGTGCCGCCGGTAACGCAGGTGCTTCAGGCCGTGCATCAACGACGTGACGTCGTCAAACAGATCGCTCAGGATCACTACCAGCCCCCGTTTTTTGATCCGTTCGGCCGTCTCGTGAAATATGGGCCCCATCGACAATTCGCCCGCCGCTGGGCTTTCCTCCATGACGTGACAAAGCGGTTTGATCTGAGACGCATGGCTGGAGGCGCGGATGAATTGCCGCAGCGAGTTGTCATACGTCGCCAGGCCGATCGCGTCCCGCTGTTGCAGGACCAAATACGCGATTGCAGCGGCGATGTGTTGCGCGTACTCCAGCTTCGACAGCACCGCCTGTTCACTGCGATAGCGCATCGACTCGCTGGTATCGAGCAGAATATAGCAGCCGAAGTTGGTTTCTTCTTCATACTGCTTCAGATAATAGCGGTCGCTGCGGCCGAACACCTTCCAGTCGACGTGCCGCAAGTCGTCCCCCGGGACGTACTCCCGGTGCTCGGCAAACTCGATCGAGAAGCCGTGGTAGGGACTCTTGTGCAATCCGGAGACGAAGCCTTCGACGATCAGCCGGGCTTTGATTTCCAAGCCCTGCAGCTTAGACAGTGTTCGCGGATCTAAATATTTCCGATAGTTTTCCGCCACCGGCCAATTGCTCCGGGTCTTGGGGAATCAACTCCGTCAGCCGCCGCACGATTTCGTCGGGGGAGATCCCCTCGGCTTCCGCGTTGAAGTTGGTGATGATGCGATGCCGCAGCGCCGGATAGGCGACGGCGGCGACGTCTTCGGTACTCACGTAGGCCCGGCCGTGCAGCATGGCCCGCGCCTTGGCCCCCCAAATAAGGCATTGGCTGGCGCGGGGGCCGGCGCCCCAATTCACATACTCTTCGACAAAATCGGGCACATCCCCCTTCTGCTTGCGGGTCAGCCGCGCGAACTGCATCGCATAGCGAATCACGTGATCGGCGACGGGAACTTTCAGCACGATTTCCTGCAGGGCTGCGACGTCCTTGGAGGAGAGCACCTTGTCCACGCTCGTCTTGGCATGCGCGGTCGTCTGCCGCACGATGTGAAACTCTTCCTCTTCGTCCGGATAATCGACGTAGATGTTGAACATGAAGCGGTCCAACTGCGCCTCGGGCAGCGGATACGTTCCTTCCTGTTCGATCGGGTTTTGCGTCGCCAGTACGAAGAACGGCTCCGGCAACTTGCGCCGCTGGCCGCCGGTGGTGACTTGATGTTCCTGCATCGCTTCCAACAGCGCCGCCTGGGTTTTGGGAGGCGTGCGGTTGATTTCGTCCGCCAGAATCACGTTGGCAAAGACCGGCCCGGGCAGAAACTTGAACGTGCGATCGCCGGTCGCCTTGTCTTCCTGGATCACTTCCGTGCCGGTGATGTCCGACGGCATCAGGTCGGGCGTAAATTGAATGCGATTAAACGATAAGCTCAGCGTGTCGGCCAGCGTGTGGATCATCAACGTCTTGGCCAGACCGGGCACCCCGACCAACAGACAATGCCCGCGGGCGAAGATGGCGATCAGCAATTGCTCGATCACCTCATCCTGCCCGACAATCACCTTGCGGATTTCGTCTTTGACTTTCTGGTATCCGGTGCGGAGTCGCTCGACCGCCTGATGATCGGACTCGGGAAGCTCACTGTGAGGATATTGGTCGCCGTCCACGTTGGGGTTGCTCCTTGTTGACATAGCTTTCGCAAACTGCGAGTCGCTTTAGCAGTTGTGCATTATACGCCGCCGGCGGGCTGAAGTCGCCTGCGGCAGGCCAGAATTCGCGCCGCAGCATCCCGCCCGGATGGAAACTTCGCTATCATGGAATTCTCGCCGTATTTTGTCGTTCCTAGAATTTGGAGATGCAGATGTCGTCGATCGCTCCTACACCGGCCACGCGCCGCCAATTTATGAAAACCGCCGCCGCAGCGGCCGCCGCCACAATGGTCCCCACGGTCGCGTCACCGCTATTCGGTGCAGAGAAGAGCCCCTACGGCGAATTTCGCATGGGGATTCAAAGCTATTCGCTCCGCGGCTTCGACGTCACGAAAGCGCTGGAGACGACAAAAAAGCTGGGGCTGCACTACTGGGAAGCGTATCCCAACCACGTGCCGGTCAGCACCGTTCCGGCGCAGGTGGCCAAGTACAAAAAAATGCTCGACGGCGCCGACGTGAAGTTGATCGCCTTCGGCGTGTTGCCATTCAGCGAGAACGAGACCAAAGCTCGCGAGTTCTTTGACTTTGCCAAAGCCATCGGCATCGAGACGCTCAGCGCGAATCCCGATAAAAATGCCGCGACGTTCGACCTGCTCGACAAATTGGTCGAGGAATACGAAATCAACATTGCCATCCACAACCACGGCCCCGGCGCCAAATACGACAAGATCGACGACGTGGTGACGATGGTCAAGGGGCGTCATCCCCGCGTGGGAGCCTGCGTGGACACCGGCCATTACCTGCGGAGCAAGGAAGATCCCGTCGAAGCGATTGACCGCCTCAGCGACCGGCTCTACGGCGTACACCTCAAGGACGTGAAGGACGCCAAAATCATGACGATTCTCGGCGAAGGGGATCTGGACGTCGTCGGCTGTCTGAAACTGCTCAAACAGAACAACTACGGCCATTACCTGGCCATCGAATACGACGAGACTGCGGCCAACCCGGTCTCCGGCATCGAAGTCTGCCTGTCAACCGTCCGCAAAGCGATGAAACAGATTGGATGATTGACAGTAGGCAGTAGGCAAAGAGCAGTAGGCAGAAAGATCGGCCGGTGGTCAGTGGCCAGAGATTGGCGCAGGGGGCCGTACGACATTCGCGTGCCGACCCTAAAGCCTAAGGACTACAGCCTGCAGCCTCCGTCCTCAAGCCTCAAGCCTACTTCGACGTACTCTTCATCAACAGCCAGCCGATGATGCCGATGGTGACCAGGACGTAGCCGTATTCGGCGGGACCCATCGTGCGCCACGTGTGCATCAGCGTTTTGTAGTAGTATTCCGGCCATTCACTCATCGGAATTCTCGCTTTGTCGTCATCGGAGAGGGGTGTTTGTCCGTGGACCGACAGTTTCGGTTCTGACAAACCTAGCTCACGAAACCGATGGCGGCAAATTTGGGGCTGGGTGTGGCGCCGTGTACCCCGCGGCGGAGCCGGGGGCTGAGGGGAGGGTTGGGGTGATCGGGGCGGTTATTCGTCGGGCAATTCTGTTTTGTGCGTTGCCTCGACTTCGATAATCTGCTCGTTGTGCCGGTATTGCGGATTTTGCGGGCCGGACCAGAATTGGTTGGCGGCAGCTTGTCCCTGCATCACGATGCTGCCTCGGAACTTTGCCGAGAGCCACTTTTTGATCACGGCACGTGCCGGCGGGATCAACAGGCTGAAACCGACGGCGTCGGTCAGAATCCCCGGCGTCAACAGCAGCGCCCCGGCGACAAAGATCAGCAACGCATCCACCAACGTCCCCGCCGGCGCTTCACCGGCGGCGAGTTGTTGTTGGATCTTGATCCACGTCCGCCACCCCTGCAGCCGCGCCAACCAAGCGCCGACCACGCCCGTCACGATCACCAGCAGCACCGTAAACTGCCAACTGGTGATATCGCTAAGCCACAACAACAGCGCCAACTCCACAAACGGAACCAGCGTGAACAACAAAATCAAACGAAACAACACGCGCTTAATCACCCTTTTCTTTTAGGTTCTTAGCCACGGATTAACACAGATGAACCACGGATAAAAAAGAAAAAACTCTTAGCAAATCGGTTGACGCCCCTTGTCGCTAGTTGACTACAACTGGTTTCAAAACCCTCTGACGCGTCACGCCCACACTTGTACGACAGTT
>CALFYU010000174.1 GCA_937952455.1 uncultured Planctomycetaceae bacterium | reverse complement strand
ACCGCGTCAAGATGTAGTTCATTGCGGATCGCCAGCGGTATTGACCTCGTGTAAGGCATACTTCAATGATGACCTCGGCAATCTAGCAGATTTGACAAGGCTATTTTTATGTACGCACATAAGATTCGAACGTTGGTGATCGCCTGTTCTGCTTGGGTGCTTGTATCCCCTATTCGGGCCGTATATGCCGACAAGCCGTCACCTCCGCCACCAATCGAACGGTTAAGCGAGGAAGCCTGTCGGGCGATTTCGCGAGTCTACGACTACGACGACTCGATTCCGCTCGAAGCGCGCGTTGTCGAAAAGACGACCGACGAAGACGGCTACGTCCGTGAAAAAATTGTCTTCCGCGGCGCAGCGGGAGCCTTGGTGCCGGGGTATTTCCAGCTCCCCAAAAATAATGCGCAGAAGCATCCCTGCGTGTTGCTGTTGCACGGCTGGTCGCAGAACAAGGACCGCTGGTTTACCGACGGCAATTACATCAGCGGCGGCGAGGTCCGCAAGGCGCTGCTGGCCGCAGGATACGCAGTTTTTGCCCTCGATGCCCAATGCCACGGCGACCGGATTGCGGTGAATGATTATGCCCCGGTGAACCATTACCAGGCCGAAGGCCCGCAGCCGCGCAAGGGGTATTTCACGCTGCCGGAAATCTATGCGCAGACCGTCAAAGACTATCGCCGCGGCATCGATTATTTGGCGTCACGGGGCGATATCGATGTCGAGCGGATCGGCATGATCGGTTACAGCATGGGCGGCACGCAGACGTTCCTCCTCACTGGCGTCGACCCGCGCATCAAAGTCGCCGTCGCCTGTGTGACTCCGGCGGAACGCGATAAATATTCGCTGGTGGCGCCGCAAAACCAGACTTACGGCATCGGCAACCGCCCGCTGCTGATGATCATGGGCCGCAGCGACACGATGTGCCCCGTCGACCACGCCGAACAACTACGAGCGATGCTGCCGGCGGAAACATCAAAGCTGATTTTCATCGACGCAGGGCATAAGCTGACACCGGACTATGTGTCGCACGCGGTGCGGTGGGTGACGGAGCGGTTGTGATTGCTAATCTTCAAATGGTCTGCTCCTCGTCCGTGCGGCGAGAAAGCAATTCTCGCTTTCGCGTCTGGTAACGCGCGTGCGCCTCTTCATAGGCTTGGAGTTTGCGGGATCTGGCGAAGCCGCCATAGATGGCGATACCCATGAATAGAATTCCGAAAAGGGCCATCGGCCGAAACATGGAACCGGCGATGATTGTCCAAAACAGGCCGAAGATTGCCACGATGCCCGAAATGACACCTCCCATCTGGAAGGGCAACCGCTTGTGGCCACTTTTGTCGCTAACCATAAAGGCCGCCTGCTCCCGTTCCCCTTGGCGGTCCAAATCGGCCAGGTCCGTTTGCCGCTCGATTCGCGCCAAGCGATCGAGCATTTCATTCTGTTTGGCGTCGATACTCTCCAACTGCTCGGTGAATGCCGAAGTCTCCGTACGTCGGACGGCTAAACGCGTCGAACAGTGGCTGCACGTCACGAAGTTAGCCGACGTGGAAACCTCAAGTGGGGCTCCGCAGTTGTTGCAATTGAGAGATTCGAGTTCCATGAGGTCTGTAATTCGTGGGATTTAAAACACTGGATTGATTCGGACGACGGCGGCCCGAACACATCGCTCGATCGCCACGAATCATTCTTGTTTTCGCGTATTTCGCTACTTACGTGGTTGTATTTCATCACCGTGAATCAAGTGAATGGCGCTACTAACGATTCAACGGTCTGCATCGTGCGGAAATTTCTTCTGTTTTTGCAACAAATATCATGGGGCGGTTTGCTTGGCAGGGAATGCCGTGTACGACGGCAAGCCGTCGGTTTGGGACTTGCCTATTCATGTCTGAAAATCCGTGTTTGTTCCGTGTTCATCCGTGGTTAGAAAAATGGCATTGTATGCTGCGTGGAGATTATTCCGGCGTGATTTTTACGATCAACACCTTATTATTCTCCCCCTTGCGTTTGCCGCGGGAGAGCATGCCTTCGCCGCAGGTGACCCAGACTTCGTTGGCGCTGATGCGGCAGGTGCCGGAGTTGCCTAGGGCGGCGTGGTTTTCCGGTAGGAGAATCCGCTCGGTGGCGCGGATGACCTGCAAGGTTTCGGGATCGACCTGTCCGATGAACAGCGGGGCGCGGTGTCGGATGATGTGGTCGTTGTCCGCGCCGCGGCGGGTATAGATCAAAAACAACCCGCCGCCGACCGTTACCCAATGTTGTTGGGTGTTGTAGCTTCCCAATAGCTCGCCGTCGTCAAATCGCCATTCTCTCGGCGGATCGAAGTGAATCCCGTCGCTGCCGCTGGTGACGTACGCCGAGCGGTCGGTGCGGAGCGTGAAGTAATACTTGCCTTCAAATTCCTCCAGCGACGGCTCGTAAAACCCGCGGCGATCGGGAATATTCAGCTCCGACCCGTGTTCTTTGTAAGTCAGCGTCGTGCCGTCGAAGCCGCAACGCATGACGACGCTGGTGTAGTTGCGGCTCTTGGGGTCGCGTTGATATCGGACCGGCAGCAGGACGTCGCCGTCGGGCAAGTCGACGCGCTGATTGCAACCGGCGTTGGCGGCGACGATCGGAAATCCGGCGTGGTCTTTGGCTGGTGTCTTTAGGAATTCTAGCGGCCCCCATTTGCGCGTCTGGGGATCCATCACCGCGTAGGAAACCTGTTCGCGCGTACGGTTTTCCTTCGTGCCGTCGGCGAAGTTGAACGTCTTGCCGGTGATCAAGACCGTTTGTGTATTCGCGTGCCACTTGGGCCACAAATCTCCCGGGGCGATTTCATAGCCGTCCGGTTGCTTGGCCCGCCGCAGCGTGGGGACAATTTCCGGCTGTGACCAGCTCTGCCCGCCGTCTTCGCTGAAGGTGTGATAGATGTCGTGAAAGTTGTGCGTGCCGGTCTTGCCCGTTTCGGACATCGTCGTCACCCAAAACGGCTCATCCAGCGGAACGTACGCGGTGCGGGCCTGCCACCAGTCCCAGTCATCCGTGCCGTTGATCGGGGTCAAGTTCTCGAACTTCAGCGGGACCGGCTCGACGGCTTGGGCGCTTGGGGCAAATAGTGCGGCGAACAGCGCGGATGTGAGAAGAGTCTTATGGAGCATCATATTCCGCTTTCATGTCGAGGAGTGCGATCGATAGGAATTTAGCGGCATTGTAGCGGAGTTTCCCGGGAGCGTCTGCGGCCGACCGCCTAAGATTCACGCGGTTACTTTGCGTGAATCTAAAAGTCAATACTCTTTGTCAGCACTAGCACAATGAACACGCCCACTCCGACAATAATCACCAAGAGAAACCAGAAGGCCGGTCTTCTTATGGCACCACGCTCAGCGATCGTGTCACCCATCAACGATGGAATGGCTTCTGCGGCAATTCCACCGATGACCAATAAACAGACGAATCCAACGATGACCCACATAGATATCCTCAATACACTCAACATGAAAGTATTCCGACGATTTGCACATTCTGTCAGGATAGTCATGACAGCGTCGTTTTACTGTCCTGCTACGGCGGGCCAAACCCGCCGCCACCGGGAGTTTTGATCTCTAGGATATCACCAGGGGCGACATCGAGTTGGGCTTTCCCGCCGACATCTTCCGCGGAATCCGCGTTGGCGCGAAACAACGCGTTTTGTCCCAGCGCTCCCGGTTCGCCTCCCTCTAAGCCGAACGGCGGGTAGGGGCCGCGGCGCTCGGTGAGCAGGGAGACTTTGAGCGGGCGCAGAAACTCGGTACGGCGGACGATGCCGTTGCCACCGCGATGTAGTCCCGCGCCGCCCGATCCGCGGCGAATGCTGAATTCGTGCAAGCGGACGGGATAACGCCGTTCGATCACTTCCGGGTCTGTCATGCGGGTATTGGTCATGTGCGTGTGCACGGCGTCGGCGCCGTCGGCATCGGCCGTGGCGCCGCTGCCGCCGCAGATGGTTTCGTAGTAGCCGAATTTCTCGTCACCGAACGTGAGGTTGTTCATCGTCCCTTGGCTGGCCGCGGCGACTTCCAGTGCGCCCAGCAACGTATCGACAACGCGCGACGAGGTTTCCACGTTCCCGCCGACCATCGCGGCGCATTGGGCGGGGTCGTCGTGTTCGGGCGGATTGAGCAGGCACTCCGGCAGAATGATCTCGACCGGGTTGAGCACGCCGCTGTTGAGAGGAATGTCCTCGGCGATCAGGCAGCGAAAGACATAGAGCACCGCGGCGGTGACGATGCCGCGATTGGCGTTGAGATTTCCCGGCAAAACATCCCCGGTGCCGGTGAAATCGACCGTGGCCGTTTCACCGGCGACGGTGATGGTGACGGCGATCGGCGAGCCGTCGTCGAGATGATCGGTGCGGCGGTATTCTCCGTCGGGAATTTCTGCGAGGGCCATTCGCATTTTGCGCTCGGCCGCGTCTTGAATGTGTTGCATATAGGCCTGCACGACGGGCAGCGAATAACGCGCGACCAGTTCTTTGAGCAGATTCACGCCGTTGTTGTTGGCGGCCACCTGGGCGGCGACGTCGGAGAGGTTTTCCGTGACCGCCCGCGTGGGAAAGGGAGCGGTCGTCAATAATTCCCGCAATTCCGCCTCGCGAGAAATTCCGGCATCGACGAGTTTGAAATTGCGAATTAAGACCCCTTCTTCATCTAAATGCTTGGAAAACGGCGGCAGGCTGCCGGGAATGATGCCGCCGATTTCCGCATGGTGCGCGCGGCTGGCGGTGAAAAACAACAATTCTCCTGAGTCGATATTATGCACCGGCGTAATGACGGTCACGTCGGGCAGATGCGAACCACCGCGATACGGGTCGTTGGTAACGAAGACGTCGCCCGGATGGATATCGGGATTGTCGGCGATGATCCTACGCACCGTTTCACTCATCGCTCCCAGGTGCACCGGAATGTGCGGAGCGTTGACGACAAGGTCCCCAGTCGGCGAAAAGACGGCGCAACTAAAATCGAGGCGCTCTTTGACGTTCGTGGAAAAAGAGGTGCGACGCAGCGTGATGCCCATCTGTTCGGCGATGGAGGCAAACAGGTTGTTGAAGATTTCCAGCATCACCGGGTCGGCGGTGGTGCTGATTTCCTCGTGTACCTGTTTGCCGCTATCGGTGATCAGGATTTCACCGCGTGCGGTAATCTCCGCGGTGAAGCCGGGGTCGATCACGACGGTCGACGTCGGCTCGCAGATGATGGCCGGGCCGGTGAACTGGTCGCCGGCCTGCAAATCGGTGCGCTCAAAAACGCCGGTCTCCCGCGATTGCCCGTCGAACCATGCTTTGGTGGTTTCGCTGGGGACAGGTTGCCTCCGCACCACCTCGGACAATTCCTCCGGCGGATCGGGGGTCGTGCCGACGACCTCGACGCGAGCGGCCGTGATTTCGATGCCGCGGCCAGAATGTACATAGCCATATAGCCGGCGGTGAAGTTCCTCATAGGCCCGCGCATAGTCGCCGTCGGGCGGGCGGAGGACGTTGATTGTCGATTCCACGCCCTGATAGCGAATGTCGAGTGAGCGGAGCGGCGATTGGATTTGTGCGGGGGCGATCCCTTCGGCGCGTACCTCGTTGCGGGCCTGTGTTTCCAATTCCACAAACAGTGGTTCGAGCTGATGCAGTTGTTGGGGGGAATAGGGTTTGAGCACGGAGCGTTCTGCGAAGCGGCGGACGTCGGCCAGGCCGATGCCGTAGGCGCTGAGGATGCCGGCCAGCGGGTGAATCAAGACGTTGCGCATTCCCAATGACCGGGCCATTGCGCAGGCATGTTGCGCGCCGGCGCCGCCGAACGAGACCAGCACATAGTCGCGCGGGTCGTAGCCCTTGGCGACGGAGATGTTGCGAATCGCTCGAACCATGTTGGCGTTGGCCACCCGCAGGAACCCGTCGGCCAGTTCCACCGGCGTGTAGCGCGTGCCGGTCGCTGACTGGGCGATGCGCTCGCAAAGCTCGGTGAGTTTGCGTTCGACCACATCCTGATCGAGCGGGAAGGGGAATTTGCTCGGCAGAATCTTGCCGAGAAACAGGTTCATGTCGGTGACGGTCAACGGCCCGCCGCGGCCGTAACAAGCGGGGCCGGGCGATGCTCCCGCGCTGGCCGGGCCGACGGTCAGTTTAACGCCGTCGAAGTCGCAGATGCTTCCGCCGCCGGCGGCGACGGTTTCGATCGACAGCATGGGAGCGACGACGCGGACGCCCGCTTTTTGTGTTTCAAACTCCAATTCGTAGCGGCCGTCGAATCGCGAAACGTCGGTGCTGGTGCCTCCCATGTCGAAACCGATCGATTTGTCAAATCCGGCGCGTTGGGCGACCCGGGAAAACCCGATCACCCCGCCTGCCGGTCCCGACAGGATGCTGTCCTTGCCGACAAAGCGGTCGGCATCGACCAATCCGCCGGCGGAGGTCATGTTCTTGAGACTAGCGGATCCCAAGCTGCGGCGCAGCTCGCGAATGTACTGCCGCAAAATGGGATTCAGATAGGCATCGACCACGGTCGTGTCGCCGCGGGAAACGATCTTTATTAGGGGAGAGAGCCTGCAGGAGACACTGATTTCTTCGAACCCGATTTCCTGGGCGATGCGGGCCACGATCTCCTCGTGCCGCGACTGCGAAAAGGAATGCATCAAACAAATCGCGATCGATTCGACCCCGGTTGATCTTAGTTCACGTAGTTGTTGTCGGACCCGCGCTTCGTCGAGCGATGTAAGCACGGTGCCGTCGACGTCCAGCCGTTCGTTGATTTCGACGACTTGTTCGAAAAGCGGGCTGGGCTTTTTGATGGCCAAATCGAATAGCCGCGGCCGGTCCTGGTTGGCGATCAACAAGATATCGCCGAACCCGACTGTCGTCACAAATCCGGTCCGTGCACCTTGCCGCGTTAACAGAGCATTTGTGCCGCGGGTGGTTCCCAACCGGACGGAGGCGTTGGAGATTTCTTCGTGCAGACCAACACCCAAGAGGTAGCGGACTGCCACGACCGGTGCCTCTTCGCCGGCGGACAGTTCGTAATTGGTCTCAGGGCCGATGTGCTGCGGTAATTCACCGCGAAGCGTCAATTGGCCGGTCGCATCATCGAAGTCTTCGACCACGTCGGAGTGGATCGCTTCACCGGTGTCGTCGAGAAATCGGATTTCATAGCCGTTCCAGAACCGCGGCGGATCGCCCTCGCGGCCGGAATCGATAATGGTCGTGCGATCCTTCCTCGAACCAATACGGCCTTTGGTCACGCCGCTACTGAGCAACTTGAATTGCCGCAGCGCCCCCTGCGGATCGCGGGCAATACAGTCGGTAAACGTGCCGCCGACGTCGATCCAGAATTCCCAGGCAGGCATAGTTTGGAGGAGGCTTGAGGCTTGAGGAGTGAGGCTTGAGGAAAAGGCTTTAGTCCCTAGGACTAATAGATGGGCACCCGCTCGGTTGGCAGCATCAACGTGTCTGCCTACCGCGTACTGCCTTCTGCCTACCAATTTCTGGCCACTGAACACTGGCCACCGACAACTCTTTAGGTGTACAGCTTCGCCACATAGTCGCCGTAGCCGTTGTAAATGACCGTCTCGTAGCGGGTCGCTTGCGAGGGGAGCATCCATTCGGTGGCTTGCGACCAGCGGGGGTGGGGGACTTCGGGATTGACGTTGGCGGTGAACCCGTATTCGTGCGGCGCCAATGTGTTCCAGAATGTGGCCGGCTGCTTATCGGTCAGTGTGATTCTCACGATCGACTTGCAGCTTTTGAAGCCGTACTTCCAAGGCACGACCAGCCGAATTGGCGCGCCGTGCTGTTTGGCGAGCGGCTTGCCGTAGATGCCGGTGGCGATGAAGGCCAACTCATTCATCGCTTCATCGATCGTCAGCCCTTCGGTGTAAGGCCAGGGATACGAGGACAAAAAGGAGGACATGTTCGGCCCGTCGAACGTGGGCAGTCCCGCCTTTTCGTCTTTTTCGTTGGGGACGTTGAACGTTTGAAAGACGACGAACTTGGCCTTCGGCGTCGGTTCGACCAATTTGAGTAAATCGCGGAGCGGAAAGCCGGTCCAGGGGACACACATAGCCCAGGTTTCGACACAGCGATGACGGTAGTCCCGTTCCTCGAACGACATCATTTTGTAGATGTCGTCGATGTCAAACGTCTTGGGTTTGGCGCACAGTCCGCTCACGTCGAACTTCCAGGGGTGCGGCTTAAAGTCACCGACGAGGCGATAGGTCGATTTGCTGCCGGAGAACTCGTAGAAGTTGGTATACCGCGCCGCGTCTTCTTCCTTGGTCTCCGGACGGCCGTATTCGAAGTTGGGATTATGCAGGGCCCCGAATTCATTGTTCTCGGCGGGGGGCCAATCGTCATGAGCCGCGTCTTCGGGGTGTCGGTCGGCCAAGGCCGTGGGCGTTTCCACCTTGCCCGATTTGAGGACCTCCTCGTTGCTGGCGGAGTCGCATCCGCTCAGGCCACCGCCGATCCCCAGCGCCGCCGCTCCTAATCCCAACGTGCGCAGAAATTCTCGGCGGTGGGCCTTGCGGTTCCAATAGACCTCTTCAGGCGTGTGCAACGATTGCGGCAATTGCCACGGTTTGCGGATGTGATATTGCATAGCGATTTCCGTGATAAGGCGGCTGAATACAGACCGACAGATTCGCCGCCAGGTGGTGTCGGCGGCTGATTGTATTGTAGGAGTGCGGATGGATTCGAAAAAGGTGAACTGCCGCAGTTTTAGCGGCGGCCGTGGGCTTTGAGGTATTTGATCAACCGCTTGGGATGGTCGGTTTGAATTGCGTCGACTCCCAGATCGAGCGACTTTTGAAACCCGGTTTCGTTGTCGTTTTCGCCGAGGTTATCGACCCAGACCTGTGCCCCGGCTGCATGGGCCGCCTCGACGTGCGCGGCGGTCCAATCGCGAACATTGCCGTCGAATGTTTCGGCTTTCAGGTCGCGGCGGACGGTGGCGATTTTCTCGGCCGTGTCTGGGTGCGGCGGCATGATCCAGATCTTGGGGTTGAGTTTCTTGAACTCGCGCAGGCCGTCCGGGGAACTGTAGACGATCACCTTGTCCACCATTTTCTGACGCTCGACGGCCTCGATGATCTCCGCGACGGGTGCGTCCTTGTGGTCGATGTAGATCTTGATCTTGTCGCGGCAGAGCCCGAGGGCTTCGTCGAACGTGGGGACTTTATCCGATTTGCCCACCGTCAGTTTTTGAATTTGCGCGTAAGTCAGCTCGTTGACGTTTCCTTTTCCGTTCGTCGTGCGGGTGACGTCGCGGTCGTGCATCAGGATCAGCACGCCGTCGCTGGTACGGCGGACGTCGACTTCGACATAGTCGCAGCCGAGGTCGATGGCGTGTTGAAATGAGGTCAGGGTGTTTTCCGGTGCGTTCTCGTGGGCGCCGCGGTGGGCGATGACGATGACGCGTCTCGAAGCAGGCGGCTCGGCGCTCATAGCAACGGTGGTTCCGGTCATGACGGCAAGTATGATCAGGAGACGCAGCGGCATGGTTCTGGTCCTGGACAATCAGCTCTGAGGGAACTGGGTCGTTAACGGCGGCACAAACGGCCGGTTCGGCCAAACGCTCCGAAATGGTACAGATCACCAATTCCGGGGGGATCGCCGCAATTTCGTGATCCGTTCGTTAAAAAACTCCGTTATACCAGAAGATCCGCCGGGACGCGTTGCATAATAGCAGCATGTTGCGAATTGGGAGCATCCGATGTGGGAGTCCATACAGCCTTATTTCAGCGGTCCCCTGCTGATCCCCAGCGTGTTGTTGGGGTTGATCTGTTTGTACTGGTTGTTTGTGATCCTGGGTGCCCTGGATATTGAACTATTCGATTTCGATTTCGACGCCGAGTTGGGTGTCGAGGACGGTTCGGTTTTCGACTTGGGGCTGATGTCGCTGCGGTTTTTGAATCTCGGCGACGTGCCGCTGATGATCTGGGCGAGCGTGTTTTCGTTTACGTTTTGGCTGGCGGCGGTGCTGGCCACGGATTACGCAGATCCGCAGGCGGCAGTCAGTGACTGGGTTGTGGTACTCGGTAGTAGTTTGCTCGCCGTTTTTGCCACCAAGGTGCTCACGAACCCATTGCGGGGCAAATTTTCGGCAGAGCCGCCGAATCCGGTGGAGAAACTGATCGGCCGCACTTGTGTGATAACGGCCGAAACGACGCAACAACACGGGCAAGCGGAACTGACCACCGATGCGACGCCGCTGCTGTTGAACGTGCGAACTCACGAAGGAACGCTGGCCAAGGGAACAATGGTCAGAATTGTTGATTTTGAACAGGAAAAAAGCCTTTATTACGTCAGCAACTCTGACCTGGAGGAATAGGCGATGTTTAATCCATATGTTGTCGGCGCAGTCGTCATTATTTTTTTGATCGGCATCTTGGCGATGGCAATACGTTGTTATCGCAAGGTCGGTCCCGAAGAAGCCTTGGTGAAGTCGGGCGTGGGCGGACTGCAAGTCCGGACCGGGAAAGGCATGTTAGTTCTTCCCGTTTTCCATCGCATCGAGCAAATGGATCTCTCGGTCAAGCGGATCGAAATCGCGCGCCGGGGCGAAGCGGGCTTGATTTGCCGCGACAATATCCGGGCCGACATCGAGGTCGCCTTCTTTGTACGGGTGAACAACACGGACGTCGACATTAAGAATGTCGCCCAGTCCCTCGGCTGCCGCCGTGCGTCTGATCAGCGGGCACTCATCGAACTGTT
>CALFYU010000173.1 GCA_937952455.1 uncultured Planctomycetaceae bacterium | reverse complement strand
CCAACGATACGCCGGCCCGGCCACGGGGAGAAACCGACGAGGACCGCTCCCCACCAATGGAGAGCGTCGTAGACCACGTCTTCGCCGTAAGAGGTTTCCGGGAGTTCCTGCTCACCGCCGGCCGCCGTGCGCACGACTTCGCTGAGGATGTGAAAGAAATAGCCGATTCCGACCATTAAAATAAAAAACCGGCAGGCGTGGGCGATGAGAAACGGCATCGGCACGGCGACCAACACGGCCGCCAGCGTGAAACCGATCCCCCACCCCAGCAGCACGTACTTGTTCTCCTGTTGGAGCGGAAAGGCGAAACTCGCCAGCCACGATGACTGGGAACGCTTCTTCTCCTGTGCAAACCGCTTTGCAGCGCGGGTGGGCGAGGGGGGCGGATCGGCTGTTCGCGCGTGACGATACGTTGACCGCGTCGTCAGGGGGGCGGGTGCCTGCAATTCCTCAAGAGTATGAAACAGGAGGTCCTCTTCGGTGGGAAGCGTCCCCTCGATCGCGTAAGCGGCCGGGTCTTCGCCGAGACGGGGAACCAGCGTCGGCTCAAGACAATCCGGACAGCGTACCGTCCGGCCCGCCAGGCGATCGGAGACCCGCAACCGGGAGCCGCAGTCACAGCGGAATTCGATGGGCATCGGAAGCCTTCGACGCGGTGATGTGGGGCGCGCAACAACAGCTGCTAGTTAAGACTCCACCAAACGGGAGAATTGCCTAGCTGATGATACGGTAACTCGCTGAACGCATTTTCCCAGGCTACGGATCAAGCGTCGGCATATTTTGAGATAGTCGCTGCAGCCGGCCGGATTCGGCAAAGAAAAAGAAAACGCTCCGCACAACGAGGCGCGAAGCGTTTTCCAGTGTACCAATGGCGGAAGTGCGGGCCAACGCTTACCACCACGGTGTTGATATAAATCAGCACTTATGATGCCAAATTGCACCGTTTTGATCCATTCAACGTAAGACACTTGCACAGAAAGAGATACAACATCAAGAAATGCTGGATGAAAGTTGGTAAACCGATCCAAATGAAGCAAAATAAAACACGCGAATTAAACCAGTGTTCAATTCTGCAATGACCGGTTAATTTTGCAACACACTGTCGCGCGTGCTGATTGTGTTGCGTATTGCGAGCGATTTGCCAGATTCTCGCGTCTTGAAACTATTTCTTGTCAATCTCTTCGAACGGATTCTCGACCGCACCCGTATCGGAACTTTCGGACTTCTTCGCCGACTTTGAACCGGATCGCGAGCGGTTCCGTCGGCCTTTTGAGTTTTCCTCCTTGGCGGCGAAATACTCTTTGGAGTCAACCGGCTTCTCCAAGTTGACCTCGACAGCGGTAACCCGGAAGCGATCACGAATCGACTTGCCGTGCAGCTTAACCTTTGCGCCGGCGGTGATCAAATCGCGATCGCTGGTCTCGATGTTGACCTTGAAACCATCTTCTTTTTGGATGATGCCCGGGCCGGCCCGCCCCAGATCGAGCGTGAGCTCTTTTTCGTCCGTTTTGACGATGGGGCCGATCACCTCGATGACCTCCTTCGTCTCCCCTTGTTTCCAGCCGCGCTGGCGGGAACCATCGAGATAAACCTTGAATTTTTTGCCGAACAGCTTCTTGTTCTGGGTATTTTGAAAGGCCTCGGTGTAGACGACCGCGCCGGGACGCAAAAAGCCTGCATCCCCCTCGGCTTTCACGATAACCGGTGTCCGTGTGGTCAGGATCTGTTCGTTGGTTTCACCGCTTTCCGTTTCGATCGACAACACCAGTGTGCGGCCTTTCTTCTCGACGGACTTGATTTCACCCTCCACCACATTCGCCGGATCAGGTTCGTCCGCCTTGTCCTCTTGTGCAACAGCCGGCAGGGCGACCAATATCGCGGCGACAAACCAAACGGTACCGAAAAGATCTGATCGCAGGCTTTTTGTCGTGTGTCGTCGCAGCATGGTCAAATCTCCTTGGCTGTCGCGGGGACGCGAGACTGCCCGCCGCGATCGCGGTGCTGGGCGAACCGATGTGACTTCGTGCGCTTCGTTAGTTAGGATACAAAGCTCGAGGTGCTGCGGCAATCAATTTTCCGTTGACCGCGTGATCGATTCGATATCGGCTGATGCCGTTTGTTAGTGAAAACTGCCTGGAAGAAGAAAAACCCCGATGACATCCGACACCGCCGGCGGCAAACAGGCCGCTACGCCGATCTCCGTTCCCGAATTCACCGCCGCAATACAGCGCGGCCGCCGTTTATCGGTGCTGACAGCATACGACTTCACGTGGGCACAGTTGCTCGACGAGCTCGGTGTCGACGGAATTCTCGTGGGCGACACGTTGGGAATGGTCGTCCAAGGCCGCGACACAACGCTGCGGGTGACGGTCGACCAGATGATCTATCACGCCGAGATGGTGGTCCGCGCAGTGAAACGGGCCTTGGTGATTGTGGACATGCCGTTCATGTCGTTTCACGTAAGTCCGGAACAGGCTTTAGAAAATGCCGGGCGGCTAATCAAAGAAACGGGAGCAGCGGCTGTGAAATTAGAAGGCGGAGTCAATCAGGCCGGGACGATCGCAAAATTGACGGCGGCTGACGTGCCGGTGATGGCCCACGTCGGCCTAAAGCCGCAGTCCGTGTTGTCCCTCGGCGGCTACAAAGTGCAGCGTGATCGAAAGCCGCTGATTGACGATGCACTGGCCGCACAACAGGCGGGTGCATTCGCGATCGTCCTGGAATGCGTGCCACGGGAAGTCGCCGCCGAGATCACGGCGACGTTGTCGATTCCCACGATCGGCATCGGCGCCGGCCCCGATTGTGATGGGCAAGTCCTGGTGACCAATGACATGTTAGGATTGACGGGCGGGTTTTCTCCGAAATTTCTCAAGAAATTCGCCGACCTGCGGAGCGACGTCGGGACGGCGGTTCGGCGTTACCTCGAGGAAGTCCGCGACAACTCGTATCCGGACGACACACACAGCTTCCACGCGTGAGGTTGTCGTTTTGCCTTGCGCGATAGGTCGCGGCAAAATGAAACGCAACCGTCGTTAGTTCAGCTGCAGTTCCGCCTCCTGAGTCTGCAAATACAAGACCTCTTCCCAATAATTGAGTTCGCCGTTTGTGGAGGTGATTCCCAAACGGACGTATTCGTCGGTGATTTCCACCACGGTCAAAGTCAAATTATCGCCCAGTTGAATCGATTCGTTTTCAGCGCGTGAGATGACTTGCATCAACCAGCCTCGTGAATCTGTTATGAGTCAAATTTATCAATCAAGCAATGCTCTCGAGCGCCATGCATCAGTGGTCCCATTTTGCCGAAGACCAATCTGAAGAGCAAGCTTTAATCTGCCTGATTGTGGAGGAAAAAACTCTTTGCGTTTTTCAACCATCGATACTTGACAAACGTCGTTTACATGCTCCAAGTGGAAGTGGTACGCGGCGCCGCTGCGGTGTACTGGCTCACATATCAGCGACGCTCACGCGCGATCTTCGCCTGAATGGTTTCGTCCGGCAATTGCGGCTGTCGTGCGATGCTGCCGTTAAACATTAGCTCGCCGAAAGGAACGACGCCGCCATGAAAAAACTTGTGATTCATCCGCCGGTTGACGCGCAGCGACATGAACGGATTCTGGACGCGGCTGTAGGGATGGCGGTTGTCAATGCGGCGGATCAAGCCGCGGCCGAAGCCGAAATCGTCGATGCCACCGCGTTTTTCGGAAAACTCACGCCGCAGCTATTAGCCCGCGCCGAGCAGTTGGAATGGGTGCAAACTCCCACGGCCAGTTTGGAACATTATTTGTTCCCGGAACTGGTCGACCATCCCTGCCGATTGACCAACATGCGGGGCCTGTTTTACGACGTCATCGCCGACCACGTGTTCGGCTACGTGTTGATGTTCGCCCGCAATCTGCACATTTACCTGCGGCAGCAGATTCAAGCGCGGTGGGAACCGGTGGGCGGCGAGGAGGCGCGGTCCGATTTTATCAGCGGGCCAGGGGAGGTCAGCGCCATCGACCGCGGCGCGCTGCATCTTTCCGATTGCACGATGGGAATCGTCGGCGTGGGCAGCATCGGCGGCGAAATCGCTAAACGTGCCCGCGCGTTCGGCATGCATGTGCTGGGCGTTGATCCGGTTCGTCGCGAGATTCCCGATGTCCTCCCCGAGATTTGGCCGATTCGCCAACTTCCCGATCTGTTGGGATCCAGCGATTTCGTCGTCATCGCGGCCCCACACACGCCCGAGACCGAAAAGCTATTTACGACTGAGCAATTCGATCAGATGCGTGAGAACGCGTACCTGATCAATATTGGACGCGGTGCGATCGTCGACTTGGCGGCGCTCACTGTCGCGCTGGAACAGGGAAAAATCGCCGGTGCGGCGCTCGACGTCTTCGAAGTCGAACCGCTGCCGGCGGAGCATCCGCTATGGGGCATGGAAAACGTCCTCATCACACCACACGTCGCCGCCGCGTCCCCCCGAATCGCCGAACGGCACACAGAGACGTTACTGGAGAACGTGCGCCGTTACGTGAATGGGGAAGAGTTTCTGACGCCCGCCGATAAACGGAAGTGGTTTTAGGCTTGGTATATTGAGTCACGATTTCACCGGGGACGTCAATCGTTGCTCAAAGGCCCTCACCCCCGACCCCTCCTCTCCCGGCGGGAGGGGGGGGGAAATGCGTGTGGATTTCGCGACGTCCCAATTCTCCCTCTCCCTCCCGGCGAGGGCCGGGGTGAGGGCCCGCAACACGACTGACCGAGCCAGCAGCACGCGGCCAAATCACCGTCGTCGACGGAGAATGATGAAATAGCCGTCAGTGCGATCGGGGAGCAGTTCCCAGGTTTGGGGAGCGCTTCGAAATTCTTTGACCTCCGCGGGCGTTTTGATGAGACTGTAGCGGTGCCGCGTATCGATCACGATGTAGTCCGTATCCTCCGGGACGACCGGACGATAGTCGCTGTAGTCGTACGATCGCGCATGATGCGTGAATCGGGGATGGACGAAGTCGGTCGATGCGATTTTGGCGTCGGCGGGAATCTGCTCGATAACGGCCGCGAATTTTTCAGCGCGTTCGCCGGGGACATACCACTTCTTCCAATAATAAGTCGAATCGGCGTCCCAAAAAGCGATTCCCGACGGGCCGATGCTAAACAACAAACCGGTACACAGCGCACAGGCCAAGGCCCAGCGCGGCGCAAACGGGCCGCGAAGCCGCGACAGCGAAGTCGCGGCCGCCCAAAACAGGATCGGCAACAGCGGCGCGTGGAAGTGGTGTTGCGTATCGCGGGCGATCTGATTCAGGCACAACACGCCGAACCACGGCGCCGCCACGGCCAGCCGCGCCGGAGAAAACAGCGGCAACCCGCCCAACGGCAACAACAGCGACATGGCAAACAACAGACTCGAGCCGGAGAGAATGTGCCGCGCCACACGAAGCGGATGCGTGAACACGGTACGGACCATTTCGCCGGGCGTCCTCCCCAGGTCTTCCGGAAAGTAGCGTACGTAGTGCACATCGCCGCCGCGAAAATAGGGGATGGCAAGTTTGATCACAAAAATCAAATACAGCGCGCCGAACAGGGCCAGACATCCGCCCAACCACAATTGCTGTTTGCGGGGTATCGCCGCAACATTATCATTCGGCCGGCAGACTGCGATCCACAGCCCCAGCGGGGCGATAATCATCGCGTAGTCCTCCTTGGCCGAAAGGGCGACAGCCAACAACAACAGCATCGTCTTGACCCGCCCGCGTTCCCACTGATCCAATGCAAACAAGACAGCCGGCACGCCGAAACAAATCGGACGGAAGGTCTTGAAGTCGACTTCGATATCCAAAAAATGCAGCGGAAAGTAAAGCAGGTAAGCCATTGCCAACAGCGCCGCCGCTCGGGACGAACCGCTGTGACGCCGTGCAATC
>CALFYU010000172.1 GCA_937952455.1 uncultured Planctomycetaceae bacterium | reverse complement strand
AGTAGAGCGCTTTCGAACTGGTAACGACAAATGACGTTAAGCGGCTTGCGCCGTGGTCACGACCCCGGAGGCTTCGCTATCCATCACCTCTTCGATCAAGGCCGCGTAGTCTTCAGCGCCGTGACATTTCGGCGCGTATTGAAAAATGGGTTTGCCGTGGCTGGGAGCCTCGGCCAGCTTGATATTTCGCCGAATCTTGCTGCGGACAATACGAGCCCCCGCCCAGGCGGCGTGCGGGTCGCTGTTCATCAGGAACTGCGAAAGGTCCTCGGCAATGTCGGCCGCCAGACGCGTGCCGGTTTCATACATGCACAGCACCACGCCGCTGACCCGCAATTGGCGATTCAGCCGCCGGTTGACGAGCGCCGTCGTCTCAAACAGCTTGGACAGCCCATGCAGCGCCAGAAAGTGCGGCTGCAGAGGGATGAACACTTCTTCAGCGGCCGCCAACGCATTGACCGTCAGCACCCCCAGCGAAGGAGGACAGTCCATCACGATATAATCGTAGGTTTCATTTTGCCGCGATTCATTAATCGCCGCTTTTAAGATCAACTCGCGACCGGGAACGTCGGCCAGTTCCATCTCGGCGGCGGCCAGATCAATGTTCGACGGCACACACCACAAGTTCGAGGCCACGAGCTGCCGCGCTTCGCCGAGCGTTTTCGATTCGGCAAACACGTCATAGATGGTGGCAGTCTTGCCGTGGGCTTCGATGCCGACGTGCAGCGAGGCGTGTGCTTGCGGATCGAGATCGATCATACAAACGCGGCGGCCGGCAGCGGCCAACCCGGCCGAGAGATTGACGCTGGTGGTGGTCTTCCCGACACCCCCTTTTTGATTCATGACGACGATCGTACGCATGGGATTCCCTTCCCGCTCCTGGGTAGCGTCAAACGGCTCCTGTGTTCAGTAACGAATGTGCGACAGCGGATCGATTTTTCGCGTTTCTTTAGACATTCAGCGAACTCGCGATCGTCGGGTGCCACTGCCGGTTTGCCCAGCAGTGCCTAACATGTCACGCCGTTCGCACTGGCGGGCAAGCCGCCAGTGGCACCCCGTCTTGACAAGTTGCTGAGTTCCACCGCCGCAGCGGGAGTATAGACGCCATCCCAAAAGAGCGAAAGAGGAGTTCGGCAACCGGCGGCAAGCGGTTGTGAGATGACCGCTGTTGGGGAAAACGATGTTGCGTCTCCGGCCCGGATTCCGTAGAAACCGTTCGCCCGAATTGGCAGGCCGGCCCCCAGGCAATGCGTTGTTCCATGTCAAAACTCTCCTCTCAACGACTGATACGGATTACGGCGTGGGTGTTGGCCGGGTTGATCCTCTGGGAAGGCGGCTGCTCGCGCCGTCCACGGACATCGAACCTGCCGAAGCCCGCTTCCCCGGGGCTTAGCCGCGTCACCGGCACCGACCAGGCGCGCAAAGCGGCCGAAGCGGCTTCCAATGAGTTGGATGCGTCCGCCGGCACCGTAAGCAACACGGCCACCACGCTGGAAGTCCCGAACGACGGCGAGACGGCAACGGACTTGGATGCCGCACTGGCTCAAGCGACCGGCGAATTATCGACCGACGGTGGCAATCGCGACGCGCGGCCGGATGCAACCCCAGAAAAGCCGGCCGGGATGCCAAATCCGCTGACACGGTTGATGATTTGGAGAAACGATTCGTCGGCCAAAACCGAAACCGCCGAACCGGCGGCCGAGGGCCAGGAGGAAGCGGCCCTCGAACAACCGGACAACAAGACCACCGGGGACACGGCCGAAGAAACGAAAAAGACGAATCGCTCGCGTGGTCAACGACTATTCTCGATGCTGCGATTTCCTTGGAGCAGCGAGGATCCCGAAGCCAGCGACGACGCCGTGAGCGACGCCGACTTGGGCGACCCGGAATCCGATCCTGACGCCGCCGAAGTGTTGTCGGAAAACCTTCCGAACGATTCGCCGCCGTTAAAAATTGACGACCCGATTGACTCGGAGCATGCGCAGCGCGGCTCCGATCTGCAGCCGACCGTACGCGAGCCGCAGCCCTGGCTCGAGACCGATCCCCCCGCCGCTCCCACGGGAGTCTCCAACCAGGCGATCGCGACATTGGCGGACTTCGAATTGGACGACACCGACACCGCTGCCACCTTACCGGAAGAAGGCGAGCCGAATTCCGATGCGCTCGCCGGCCGGTCTCGTGACGGCAAGGCATCGGATGCCCCCCGGAGGTCGCGGCGGGATCGTGCGCCGGCGCCGGTCGATGCACTGCGCCGCGCGATCTTGCCTGGCAATCCACAGTCGCCCGAGGTCACGACAGCAGAGTTCGACGAACTCACCGTCGCTGAGGATCAAAGCCCGGCGCAGGTGGTGACGATCCCCAATCGCCTTCCGGTTCCTGAAGTACGGGGGATCGCCACCCCCTGGCCGTCGAAACTGGCGGATCGCAGCGCGCTGATGGTCGGTTCGATCGTCGCGGTTTGTCTGTTATTCGCGTGGGGTCTCTGGCGGCGCACCCGCGCCGGCGACGAGGCATGACTTTTGGAGTGTCACGGCTGGCTTGTCCGGCCGTGCGCGTGGACCAGCGTGCGCGCCCGTTGAAAACCTGCGCTGTCCGGCGAGCATTCAGCGGTACGACGCATGCAGGAGATCCCCTGTCGGCATTACGCGGATTGCTCGCAAATTTCCGGTTGCAGCGATGATCGGATTACGGGAATTTCCTGACTCTCACCCGCTCCGCCCGCGTTCTTGGCACGGGTGACCTATACTTCAGGGAAAATCCCCGTGTTCAATGCGCATAAAGCCCCATCCCCCGCAACTTGGAGTGGCAGTGATGTCAAGCGACCCCTGGAGTCGGCCCACAACGGAAGACCTCAAACGCGTTCTGGAGAGCATCGGCGAATCCCACGCCGATCACGGCCGCTCGGTGGAACGCTTGGATTTGTCGGTCCCGGCGGAAGTCGTCACCGCGCGGGGCAACGTGATCGCCTGTATGACGCGCGAAATCAGCCGGTTGGGTATCGGCCTGCTGCACAAAGGCGCCGTGACCCCCGGCACCGTGCTGGTCAAATTGGCCAGCGACAGCCGCGAGTTTCACTATCGCGTGCAACTCGAATGGTGCAGCCCCTGTGAAGGGGGCATGTTCATCAGCGGCGGAACGTTTCTGGAAAAGGTCGATCCTCACGAGTAACCGCCCACGGCCGAATGTGGGCACTCATTGACGTGTCGCGGCATTTTATGGGAATAATTGGCGACCGTAGCGCATCATTGGTGCGCTATGCGCCTCTATTCAATACTCGCCGACGTCGTCGTCATTGTGCATGCCGCTTACGTGGCGTTCGTCCTGTTCGGCTTGTTGGCGATTCTGGTCGGAGCGCTATTCCGCTGGCGGTGGGTGCAGAACTTTCTCTTTCGCGGCACGCACCTGGCGATGATTCTGATTGTCGTCGCCGAGTCGTGGCTGGACATCGTCTGTCCGCTGACGACGCTTGAACAGTATCTACGCCGCAAAGGGGGAGCGGGCGAGTATCACGGTGATTTCATCGGGCGATGGGTGCACGACCTGATGTTTATCGACCTCTCCCCCGCAACATTCACTGTGATCTACACGCTGTTCGGTCTATTGGTCGTGGCGACTTTGTTCCTGGTCCCGCCGCGTTCGCCGTGGCGGAGGTCGGATGCTCTGAAACGCGTCGACGAAAACGCCTGACCGCTTGGCACGTCCGCGCGCGGCCGGATACACTGGGGTGATGAACGCTCACACCTTGGAAAAGCTTCCGCGTTATGACCCCAGCCGCAGTTATGAGTGGAACTATGCGCATCCCCCGCCGACGGTTGAAATGGATGTGCCCCCCGTTGCCGGGACGTGGTCTTTCTGCGGATTGACGGTTCCCTCCCCGTTGGGGATTCCCGCCGGTCCGCTGCTCAACGGCGCTTGGCTGTTGTACTACGCGTCCCTGGGGTTCGACGTCTTGACTTACAAAACCGTCCGCAGCAGCGCCCGTGGATGTTATCCGTTGCCGAACCTGCAGCCCGTTTCCGTCGCGGGAATGATGCGCGGTGGGGAGGGGGCGATTCCCGTAGCCCCAGCGATGCAAGGCAGTTGGGCCGTCTCCTTCGGGATGCCTTCCAAATCACCGGACGTCTGGCGGCGCGACGTGCAATGGACGCGGGACCAACTCCCTCGGGAGAAGATTCTCTCCGTCTCAGTCGTTGGCAGCGTCGAACCCGGCTGGTCGATTGACGAACTGGCCGCCGACTATGCGCGGTGCGCGAAATGGGCGGTCGAGAGTGGCGCGGACTGCGTCGAAACGAACTTCTCTTGCCCCAACGTTAAGACGTGCGACGGCCAATTGTATTTACAAGCCGACGCCGCACGCTGCATCGCGCAGGCAGTACGCCAAGCAATCGGTCGCACACCGTACGTTATCAAAATCGGCCACGTCGTTGACGATCCAGCGATCTCTGCTTTGATTGATGCGGTGCAGCCCTATGCAAATGCGTTGGCGATGACCAATAGCGTAGCGGCGACCGTCGTCGATGAAGGCTCGAAGTTCCTATTCGGTGGCGATCCGCGCGGAATTTGCGGTGTGGCCACGCGCGACGCCGCGCTGGCTCAGGTCGAACACTTTCATCGGAGGATTGCCGCCGAGGGGGCTGAGCTGGAGATCATCGGTGTCGGCGGAATTGGTTCTGCCCAGGACGTTCGCAAACAGCTGGCGGCCGGGGCGGCAAGCGTGCATATTGCAACGGCAGCTATGATCGATCCGCTGGTCGGGATAAAGATTCGCCGCGAACTCACTTCAGCCGAATGACCGGGCGTCGAGCAATTCTCGGACGAGGATATCAACAAGAAATCGGTTCGGTCTTCGCGTGCGAAAACCGAACCGATGTTAGATTCGCGGGTAGCGTGTCCGACGCTCGGTGAGCGATTGGGATTATCGGCGACCCCTGTAGTATTGGCCGTAGTTCATAAACGACGTCGGGTGTCCCGTGGCTCCCAGCGTCGATCCGGCCGCCTGTCGCCGCAGATACATCGTGGTATCGTTTTGTTGGATCTGCAGGGCGTTGGTTTGTTGCTGCAATTGGCCAATCTGTTGGTTGTTATTGATGATCCCCTGCCGGAATTCCTGTTCGGGGCGGACCAAGTTGAAGTAGTTGTTCGCAACCGAGGAATCGCGACGCAACAGGTTCAAGTAAGGGCTGACCGGCGGATTATTGCGGACGCTGGGCCGCCGCATGCGTTGATTGGGAGCCTGCGCCTCGAGGTCCGCCGACACCATGGTGAGGACTACGAGCGTGATAGCGGGGATGAGCAGATAGTGTCGCAACATGAGATGTCGCCCTCCCTTCAAAAAACAAGTGATTGCTCGCGTGCGGGAACTCTCGGCACAACAAGGCGCCGAGCGAGCATGCCATAGTATAATCATATCAAATCGGTGGTTCGAGGAAAACCGGCAACCGAGCGGCCGGCCGCAAACGACCTATCGTCGCGTCGACCGGCCACGTTGCCTAAATTGGCGGTTTGGCGGACACTAGAAGTTGTTAAATCCACCGCCGCCCCCGCCGCCGAAGTTCTGATCTCCGAACTGGATCCCCCGTACGGTGGAGTGACCGAGCAGCGTGAAGCCGAACAGCCGTTCAAACGGGGCCAAGGCTTTCGCCAGGAAAATGTCGGTGGCGAACATCGGGTCGGCGGCGACATAGATGCGGTCATACGGCATCAATTGGTAGTTCGTGCGTGTCGACCCGCCGCGGACGATGGCGTCCCAGTCGACCGGCAAGATTTGCTCGGCATCCAATTCCGCCGGGGCGGGACGGGCGATCCAAATCTTCTTTTTGCTGCCGATAACGGGCAATCCACCCACCGCCGCAAACGCATCGAGCACTGTTTCATTTCCGGTGATCGGTTGACGGTAGATCTGGTC
>CALFYU010000171.1 GCA_937952455.1 uncultured Planctomycetaceae bacterium | reverse complement strand
TTCATCGTCTGGGATCGTTTTGAGCGTTTCTACATCTAGGGACTTGTATTTTGAGTCGCCCATCCCGTTTCCTTCGGGGGGTGATTTGGTACAGCCAACTATCATTATCGTGAGCAAAAGCAAATGTCGCATGATTTTTTTTCCCGGTAGGTGATGCATTTGGAGAAATAAGAATTCGGCGGCTGGCCGCAGATTTCTGCGCGGACCAACAATCAAATTGACGACGGAATCCGCATTCTAACCGATGCATATTCATTTGCCACAAATTTCTCGTGTGATCGTAGATTCCGTTTTTGAGTGCACTGAGGTCTACGAGGCGCGGAAGAAATTCGCGTTACTCATGTGCTAGCTTGCGCCGCTTTAGAGTTGTTGCTGCACCTCGGCCAAAGCTCACCCGCGTACGACGCCCCATAAAGACTCTGGAAACGCGCGCGATCCCCATCCACAACCACCGACCAAAAATCACTGCCTTAGCCACCACCGAAACCCCAGCCAGCGCCACCCGGAACGGAAACAGATGCCGCGACGATAGCAAATCGGCGCTGCCCGCATATTGTCGCCGGGCCTCCTCCGTAAGTGCCAGCGCGTCTGGCAGTGACACGTGGGCGGTGAGAAAACTTGGCAACCCGGCCGCGACGTCGGTCTCGAAGTCCAGGACGTCGTCGATGATCTGGCAGAGCATCACGATGCGGTAAAGCATATCGAGATCCTCCTCACACTGCGTCGCTTGGATGCCGTCGTCGATCGAGGTGTTATCCAACACCGTCGCAGCGATCATTGCCAACGAAAGCCGAACGACCTCCTCTCGATACCGCTGTGCTTTGCAAAATTGCCCGACACCACCGTTGGGAGCGGGACGCTCGTTTTCAAGGTTCGATAAACGGTCGGCGTAATCTTCGATCAGCTCACCGGCGCGGGTTCCTGCGAGCAACCGCCGCATGGCCTGGTATTCGCGGAGCGAAAACTCCTTGCCGTCCAATTCTTTATTTGCACACGCCCCAAAATCGAGCAGCGCGGCGAGCGTCTGTCGCGTGCGGGACGTCATTCGGTCCGCTCCCCGCAGCGCCAACACGGTGTCAAACGCCATAATGCAAAGGATCCGGAGCGGGGTTTTCGGCCGGTCAGAGAACAGTAGCGGCAGGCCGCGCAGGAAGCTGAGCAGCGCCACCCCACACGCCGCGATTCGACCGCATGGCAATGTGGTCCGTTCGACGTCGCTGAGAAACGAGGTCACCATCGCGCAACCTTTCTAATTTGATTCGCAAGCGCCATGTTAAATGTTCACGCGGGTGCCATTGGCGTCTTGTCCGCCAGTGCCGCGTTACGATGAATTATCCATGTCTGCTCTGCTGGGCCTCACTCGCACTGCTGGTCAAGGCAGCAGCGGCACCAAAATCAAGGTCTTAGGTTTTTGCGCAGCGCCGTCGGATGTCTCGCCGTCAGACATAACACAGCACGACTTCGCGGGGACACCGCCAGCGAATCGGCACGAGATCGCTGACGCCCCGGCTGACGACCAGCCGCGCGGTGCCGAATTGATCGCTCAAGTAGTTGTAAGGAAAGAACGCGGCGCCCGGAAACAGGCGGCCGCGGAACTCGAACGCCACGAACTGGCACCCGTGCAAATGTCCGGCAAGGACCAAGTCGTAGCCGGCATGGCGGGACGTTCTCCAAACCCGCGGGTTGTGTCCGCACAACACGCGGACGTCTCCGTCGGGCTTTCCCTTAAAGCCGGGACCGGAGATTGAAAGGACGCGCGAATTGAACGAATGCGTAGTCGTGGCGTCGTGAATCCACGTACCGCCGCCGCGTATGACTGCGCCGCGGACTCGGCCGTTACCGACGATGTGATCATGATTGCCGCCGACTGCGAACACCGGCCCGAGCGCGACAAGCTGCTGCACCAACGCTTGCAGCTGGCCAAGTTCCGAGGAACGATCGACCAAATCTCCGCCGAGCAGGATGACGTCCGCGCCGCAGTTCTGCGCGGCGTTGACCAGCTGTGCGGCAAGTTTTGCGGACCGTCCGCGGCGGAGGTGGATATCACTGGCATACAGCAAGCGGCACGCATCGGAACGTTCAGAAAGCCGCTCCTCGCGGATGAGCAGCGGCGTGTTCAGCCCGATTTCGAGACGTCCGGCGAGCACAGGGAACCCCCATTAACACAGCTAGAAACTTTGCAATACAAAGTATCCGGTGTCGTGGGCGGCCGCAAGTGAAATCTAGCAGAATTTAAAGATAGACTACATTTTCTTGACCGGGATAACTTTATTATGAAAAGCCTTTCGCGGCGAGCGACGGAAATCGGACTCGTGGCTCACCCCACCTCGCCCAACTCCGCCCGCAGTCGTCGCAGGACGCGCGACTTTGCTTGCCGCACCGCTTGCGGGGTGCTATCGAGTTCCTTTGCCGCTTCCGTCGCGTTCAGGCCCTCCAGGGCCGTCAGTCGAAAGGCGTTCCACGTGCTTTCCTGGAATTCGCCGCGGATCAATTCCAGGGCACGGTGGATCAGGCGGTTGACCGGCGGCGACGTTCGGGTTCCTCCGTCGGTGTCTGGTTCACGGTCGGGGACGTCGATCAGTTGCGCGTAGGCATCTGTTCCGCCGACGGCGTGCGGTTTGCCTTGTTCACTGCGGGCGAAATCGCGGATCTTGTTGCGGGTGATCGTCCACAACCAGCCGCGAAACGTGTCGCCGTCGCGCTCGTTGTGGAAGCGCTCGATCGCCGTCGACACCGAGCGGAACACTTCCTGGACGACGTCGGCCGCGTCTTCGGCAAGCAGCCCAGAGCGGCGGCACCAGTAATAGACGAGCGGGCCGTACAAATCGGACAGCCGCGTCCACGCCGCCGGTTCATGACGGCGGACTCGCGATATCAGGCTGGAGGACGTCGATTGTGCGTCATCATTGGGAGTCCGGGTCGTCATCTGAGAAATTTTCCCTCGTCCAGCCAACCCGATTGTGTTGTGGGAAACGATGCGAACGGCATCGCCGACTCTTATGGGAGCGACGCTGACGGTGCCCCGTATTGCCGCTGCAGGTTTTCGATCAGCGGTTGAATCTCTTCGGGGCGATTGAACAAGTGAAACGTCACACCATCCAACTCCGCGGCTGCTTTTTGAAAACGCGCGTCTTCCATTTTGTCGTGCGTGACGTTGCGAATGAAAATCCCGACCACCTGATCTCGATGGGCGCCAGTCGCCTCGCCGTAGATCTCCGGGTCCCGTTCCCCCGAGTCGCCGATCAGGATGAAACGCCGCTGCGGAAACTCGGAGAGAATCCGCTCAATCGCTGCGGATTTCGATTCCTGGGGCGAGTTGAGCATCCCGACCGCCGTTGACGGATCCTTCAGTCGAAACTGCTTGAGATCGAACGAGCCGCGGGGGTATCCTTCGGCCGCCAAAAACTTGACCAACGGCAAATACAGCTGCCAGGGGCTGCCGGAGACATAGTGAAACGCGGTCTCTTGTTTCTCGCACGCCTGGTAGATCTTGGGCATGCCGGGAATCGGCTGGAAGTCACGGAGAAACGTATTTTCCAACACCGCTTCCGGGTCACCCACCTGGCTGTGTTTGATTGTGTCGTCGATGTCGGAGATGATCGACAGTCCGCTTGGACCGATCAACTGCACCTGGCCGGTGAACTTCCGCTCGTCCGACGCAGGTGTTATCGCTTCATATTCCAACGCGTTCGATTTGCCGCCGCCGGCTTTGATCAATCGCTTGACCTCCGCATCCGAGAGACGAATGGTGTCGTCAAAATGCCCGTCGGCCGCTGATTCGCCCACTTCGAAGACTTTGTCGCCGATTCTCACGGCGATATCCTGTCCCCGCTCGTTGTCGACCAAAAAATAATCCAACCGCTCGATCAAGTTCCGCGATTCGAGGATCAAGTCCTCCGAGTCGTCGGCGAACCGCCCCAACGCCAAGACCATTGCCCTGCGGCGGTGCACGCTGACGTTGGGTTCATAGATCACACCATGAATCGGAATTATCCAGCTGTCGCCGTCTTTGTCCCGGTGCGCCGCCGTGTTGAAAAACACGACCACTTCGTCGCGGTCAATGTCCGACGCACGTACCGCTTCCTCAAGCCGCCGGGCCTCGGCCGGCGAAAGTCCGTCCGGCTCCACGGTGCAACCGACGTTGACGGCAAATAATGTCAAAAGCAATACCGACGCCATGGCCGACGCCGCGTGCTTATTCATGTGGAAAACACGTCGGGGAACAATTGAGAGCAATCGCGCTTTGAGGTACGCCGCCGACATGCCATCACCAAATTGAAATTGAAAAAATCCAGGTTTTCCGGAAGGAAACAACGTCCGGGATATTTTCGTATTCTTTGTCACGGCGCCCACAATCGCAAGCCTGTTTTCGCGGCTAATGCCCTAACCCGCCGCTTTCTCTGTTGGCCACACGAATTCTCCGTCCGGCCGCGACGATCTCTCTCGGGCTGGCCGTCTGTCGGTGAACGGCTACAATGCAACCGAATCGTCGTTGCGATTCCACACACGGACGTTCCCACCCCAACGCAAAGGTGTTCCCGCTATGCCGCACTCGATTGTCATCTTTGGAGCATCAGGTGACCTGACCAGTCGCAAATTGATTCCCGCGCTGTTTCGCCTGTGGGTCAAGCGCCGTCTGCCAGACGACACCAAGATCCTCGGTGTCTCCCGTACGGAGTTCAGTCACGAACAATGGCGGGAAAAACTGGCGGAGTCGACCGAGGAATTCGCTGCAGGGGACTTCGACCGCGACAAATGGCAGTCGTTTTCGCAGTTCATCTACTACATGCAAGGGGACATCGGCAATACTGATGATTTCCATCGGCTGAAGCAGACGCTTGACGAAATCGAAGGGGACAGCGGCGGCACGCGAGTTTATTATCTCTCCACCACGCCCCGGCTGTACTCGACGGCTGTCGCAAATTTAGGTGCGGCAGGATTGGCCGACGAGTCGGACGGTCCCCGGCGGATCGTCATCGAAAAACCGTTCGGCTACGACGGTGAATCGGCCCGGCAGCTCAACGACGACCTGCACAACGTGTTCGCCGAAAGTCAGGTCTACCGCATCGATCATTACCTGGGAAAGGAGACCGTACAGAATCTGTTCGTGCTCCGCTTCGCTAACAGCATTTTCGAGCCGATCTGGAACCGGCAATACATCGATCACGTCCAGATCACCGTCGCCGAAGAACTGGCGGTCGGACATCGGGGCGATTACTACGACACGTCGGGCGTATTGCGCGACATGTTTCAGAATCACCTCTTGCAACTGATGATGGTTACCGCCATGGAAGCGCCCGCGCGAATGGATGCAAATCTGATTCGCGACGAGAAGGCCAAGGTTTTGCAGTCCGTGCGGCCCATTACGGCCGAAATGGTCGAGCATGATTCGGTCCGCGGACAGTACGACGGGTACCGGCAGGAAAAGGGAGTCGCTCCGGACAGCCAAACGGCGACTTTTGCGGCGCTCAAGTTGCACGTCGACAACTGGCGGTGGAGCGACGTGCCGTTTTACCTCCGCAGCGGCAAAGCCATGTCCTGCCGCACGACGCAGATCGTGATTCAGTTCCGCCAGCCGCCGCAAATGCTGTTTGCCGATCAGTCCAATCAGTCATTCGGGGCCAACCGACTCGTGATTCAGGTGCAGCCCGCCGAGGGCATTCAGTTACACTTCCATACCAAAGTTCCTGACGCCGGCATGAAGCTGCGGATGACGGACCTGGATTTCAGCTTTCAGCGGGCATTCGCATCCGCCATGCCCGATGCCTATCAGCGGCTGTTGCTCGACGTCCTCAACGGCGACGCGAGTCTCTTCGCCCGCAGCGACGAAGTGGAACTCTCCTGGAGCATCATCGATCCGGTGATCGCGGCCTGGCAAGACGCGACCGACCCGCCGCTGGAAATCTATCCCGCCGAACAATGGGGGCCGGAACTCTCCACCAAGTGGATGGCGGACCAGGGCCGCGAATGGTTCGACGTCTGGCCGCTGTTGCATTAACAGCGGAGCAACGCCCGGCATAACAGGCGCGGCGGAGCCGCATCTAGAACGGCGTTATTATTTAGCCACAGATGGAACACGGAGGGAACACAGATTTTTCAGGCGTGATACCGCAAATCCCAAACCAACGGCTTGCCGTCGTGCGCGGCGATCCTTGCCGAGCAATTTGCCCCCATGAAACCCGATGCAAAACAATTGGCTTAATCCTTCAGGGTCAATTCCGCCAGCGGTCCTCGTGTGCATCGCAGCTTGTCACTATTGAGGCGCATGGTCCGTTGCGGCTCGGCAGGAGCCTCTCCCACCCGCTTTTTGAACCATGCGCTTCGGCCAAACGAACTTAGCTGCCGACGACCTCAATTTCGGTCGGCACGTTGTTCCGCGTTGCGTGGGCGTAAGGGCAAATCTTTTCGTGCGCCTCCTGGGCCAACTCTTCCAGTTCCGACTGGGGAAGACTGCTGTCTTCCACGTGAAGTTTTACTGCCAGTCCGAAGCCGCCGGCGTCGCGGGGCCCGATCGAGACGGCGCACGTGATTTTTGCGCCGGTGGCGTCTTTCTTGTGTTGCTTGGCCACGAAGTCGAGTGCGCCGCCGTAGCACGCGGCATAGCCGGCGGCGAATAGATGCTCCGGCGTGGTGGTGCCCGCTTTTCCCGGCCCACCCATTTCCTTCGCCACCGACAGGTCGGCCTTGACCGTGCCGTCGGTCGCTTCGGTATGCCCGTTGCGTCCGCCCGTGGCAATCGCAGTCGCGGTGAACAGCGGCTTGATGGTGTCCATGGCTCACTCTCCAGTTCTAGGGGAATTGAAATTCAACGCAGCTTCAACGAAGTCCGCCGGAAATATACAACGTCTCACCGGTCAGCCAATCGGAGTCCGACGACGTGAGAAAGACGACGGCCGGGGCGATATCGTTTGGCTGGCCGATGCGGCCCAGCGGGGTCGTCTGTTCCATCTGTTTGCGAAAATCACTGTCGCTATCGGTGATTCCGGCCGATGCCGTTCCCTCAGTTTCCACCATACCGGGATTCACCGAGTTCACGCGGATTTTTCGCGGGCCAAGTTCTTTCGCCAGTGACCTGGTGATGGCATCCACGGCCGCTTTGGTCGCACTATAGACCGAACTTTCCGGCGGGGTATTCGTACTGACGACGGAACTAATATTCACGATGTTTCCTCCAGCCGATCCAAAGTGCTTGATCGCCTGTTGCGTGACCAATAGCAATCCCAGCACGTTCAGATCGAACTGCCGGTGGAAATGCTCGGCGGTGACTTCCTCGATCGGCGCGAATTCATAAATTCCCGCGTTGTTGACGAGAATGTCGACGCGGTCATACGCCTTCATCGTCTCTCGAAAAAGTTTCTCGATGTCCGCCGGTTGGCTGACATCGGCCTGAACGGCGATCGCCTTTCCGCCCGATTCGGTAATCTCGTTCACGACGCGGTTGGCCCCTTCGCTGCTGGAGGCATAGTTCACCACCACAGATGCGCCGGCGGCGGCCAAATGTTTGGCGATTTCCGCGCCGATCCCTTTCGAAGCCCCCGTGACAACGGCTACTTTTTCTGCAAGTTTCTTAGACATCACATTGCTCCCTGTTGAAAATTTGACGATCCGGTCGTTCGGCGGTCTGTTTCTTCCCTCGCCCGGATTCGCCAGGGCCGGTTCCCTTCGATTCCTGTCGCAACTCGCACGTGCGGATCGCGCGAATTCTAGGCGCCAGGGAACATCCTCATCAAATCTCAGTTTGTGGAGCCACCCATCCAGATTTGCGCACAGAATTCCGTAGCGTGCCGTGCCGACCTGCCGTTTGTTCACCTGCGACGGTCGCAATAGGTAAGCAATAATCGGCCAGGCCGCCTCACGCATGCACACCGCCCAGATCGAATCGTGCACCATCGACGTCGCTATTTTCGACCGACCGGGACCGGAAAAATTTTTCAGGCGGACACTTTCGATTTCGCGAGAACGGCCAATCGTCATTGACCGACAGAATCGTTGGTTGCGTGAACTGCTTCCGAAAACTGCTTGAGCACCCGGTTCATCCGCTCCTGTGCATCACCCCCTTTTATTTTGCCCCAATTCGCTTTGGCGGCGACAAGCAGGGCCTTTTCTGAGGGGAAGATCGCTGCGCAGTTTCCGCCGAAGCCGATCGACAGGAAGATGTCGGCGGGGGCATCGGGCCAAGTTCGCGATTGGGGATGCTGACGGCCGTAGTCGTTGAACCACCAATTGAATCCATAAATCCCCGGACCATACTTGGTGAAGTGATCCGAGCCTCCGCCGTAGCTGCCGATTTTCAGGTAATCGTTCGTCTCCGCCTTTTCCGTGTGCGGGAGATCGCGGGGGACTTGAGGCTGCATCAACTCGTCGAAGTATTTCTGCGGCAGCAATTGACGGCCGTTCCACCGGCCGCGATTGAGCCACAACCAGGCGATTCGCGCAAAGTCCCGCACCGATGCCGACATTCGCCGGTTTTGCTCGCGGAACGAAAGGCCATCTTCCAAGTCCAGCCCTCCCAATCGCTCGGGCGCATTGGCGATTTCTTCCGGGTCGCCTTTGAAAACTCGGTCAAACAGCGTTTGTTGATACAACTGGATGGCGAAATCGTTGTAGGCCCAAGCCGCGCCGGGGGGATCGGGGCGGGCGTAGCCGCTGGTCATGTTCGCCAGATGCCGAAACGTCATCGTGCGGTCCTTCTCCACCAGGTCCCAACCGAATTCCGTCAGCGGCGTGTCGACGCTCGGCACGAGACCTTCTTGCATGGCGAACATCAATAACGTGCCGAGCACCGGCTTGGAGGAGGAGAGCCAGTCGCCGCGCTTGGATTGCGAACCCCAAGTCTTTACGACATAACCATCCTTGACCACGCAGCCTCGTCCACCGAGCATCAAAGCCAAATCGTCCAGCTTTGCCGCATCGAGTCCCAACTCCTGCGGCGCCATTGTTGCCCACGACTCTTGCGGAAAGACGAGGGATGACGAAGCGTCCGTTTCAATGCTCGGTTTCGCATCTGCCTTTTTGGCCACAATCAAGATTGCCCAGTCTTCGCCCGCTTCGCGCGGCGGAGCACCTAGTTTCACGCTCTTCCCGCCTTCGATAACCTGCGGTTCCCCATCGAATTCGCCCGTGCGGGGGTTGTACCATCGCTGCTCGAATTCTCCTGCCGCCTCCGACAGGTCCAACTCACCCGTTCCGTCCGCTCTAGGAAGGTAGATTGCATACACCGCTCCCGGTTTGGCGAAGACTTGCGCGCCCAAGGCTTCGCGCTTTCCCCGGCCGACGCCGATTTCGATCGTTGCCGCATTTGTCACCAATGAGTCGGCCGGTTCCATTTCCCAAAACGGGGTGTTCTCTTCCAAAAACTTGCGGGCATACCAGGTGTAGTCCCACAGCGCTTCACGCTCCTCGGTGTCGAATCGATCGACCTTGAGGAAGCCTTCCAGGATGAATTCGATCATGCCGCCCGACAGCAATGTGGGCCACAGTTTTTCGCGGCGGTGCCGGTCCGCGACGTCGACCGGAATGTGTCCCGCATTCGTGCCGACGTCGACGGTGAATTCGTCCAGCGATACGGGCAAGGGACGCCCGGCTTGTTGCGTGGCCTTGCGGAATTCTTCCGTCACTTCGTCGATGCGGCGATGCCCGAGTTGTATCGACGTCATGCTGAACCGCGGATCGCCGAACGTGAACTGAAGCGCTTTGATGGGATTGCCCGCTGAGTGCACGGTGATCGGATGCTGGTAAGGATCCAATGCGGCGATGTAATCGGCGAAGGCCCGCACGCGCTCCGCTCCGAAATCAAACTGCAAGTTGTATTCCTCACACAGATTCCATTGCAGGGCCGGATAATGCGCAAACCGGGCGACCAATTCCCGGTAGTACAGTTTCCGCTCCACACCCAACTCGCCGTCGTCCAGTTCGCGTTTGTTCTGTTTCTCGGCCTCGTTGAGCACGATGTGCAGAAACACGCCCATCCGCTGCGCGTGGTCGAAGACCATGTCCCATTGGCGAAGTTGGCCGATATCGTAGTGCAGGTTGTCGTTGGACGGGTCTCCCTTGCGTTTCGGCCGCTTAACCCAGGGCCACACATCTTTGCCGTCGCCGCCCACGTTCATCATCAGAAAGTAGATGCTGTTCACGTGGTGCGCAGCCAAGTAATTGATCGCTCCGATGATTCCCTTCCCGCGCCCCTCCCCCCAGTCGGGATCCCCCGGCCGCCAATTCTTCTCGTGCGCCTGAAAGGTATGGTTGGGCAGCGTGTTGTCGAAACCCGCATACGCCAACAGGTTCTCCGGCGAATCGGTTCCGCCGCGAATCCAATAGGGGCCGTCGGCGAATTTCAGATAGTGCCCGCCGACGAATTCCAACCGGCCCCACTTGAAGAATCCGGGTGCCTGCGGATCACGGGGCGCCACCTCGATCACGCCGCTGGCCCCGTCGAACGCCGCCGGCTCGCCGTGGTCCGCATCCAAGTCGACGGCGATCTCCTTGCCGCTACGAAACGAGGCGACATATTTCCAAGTCCCCGGCCGGTCCGCGGAAAAGTGCACCCGCCAGACATTCCCGCTTCCCCCACCGGCCCCGTCACCGGCAAAGTAACCGGGCACATCAAACTCCCGCCCCTCCGGCCCGGTGAACCGTACCTGCAGACGGTAATCGAGAAACGGATTCGGATCGTCATCCGTTTGCTTAGCGGAGGGGCCTTCGAAGTCGATCATGATCGGGGACCAGACCCGTGGCGACGAAGGCTGTGCTTCGGCAGCATCTGCGCAATTACTGGAAAACAGGAGGATTGCCAACGTCCCGCAAACGCTAACCGCTGGGTGAGCACAAAAATGGTTTCGTTGCATTTGAGGTTCTTTTCGGTGCAAGGTGAGTGTCATTAAGGCGTGCCTATCTAAATCAAGAACCGTTGCGCGACACAATTCTGCAAGCGGCGAGGCCATGAGCGATCATACGACCCCACGGCAAATCGATCTACAGAGCCGCTTACGATAGAGCGACATTCTCCCCGCTACGCCGCCACGAACCACCAATTTCGCAACCAGGTTATTTCCTCCGCCCTGGTTCCGGATTATGATTACCAGAAGGGCCTCCGCAATTGTCGTTACGGCGCCGAATCCGTAATCTTTTCGGGCTGCAGGCGTCGATATTGCGGAAATGTGTCCGTTCGCCAGGAAACGGACCAGGCGCCGGCGGCGCGAAGTTTGGCAGCGGATCCGGCGTGGAGGATGGCCCGCCTCGGAGTGTTATGAGAAGCAAGACATTGATCAAAACGCGACAAAAACTGGGAAAATATCGCATCGAACGCAAGCTGGGCGACGGCGGTTTTGCCTCCGTCTATCAGGCCATGGACACGATCGAGGGCGTGCGCGTGGCCCTTAAAATCCCGCACGAATTGGCCGTCAACCATGACGTGATGGAGGATTTTCGCCGGGAGATGCGGCTGGTTTCCAAGCTCAAGCATCCCAATATTCTGCAGCTCAAGACGGCCGATTTGATCGACGGCCGGCTGGTGATCGCCTATCCGCTGGCGGAGCGGACCCTGGGCGACCGTCTGCAGTCGCGGCTGTCGGTGGCATCGGCCCTCGACTATTCGCGGCAAC
>CALFYU010000170.1 GCA_937952455.1 uncultured Planctomycetaceae bacterium | reverse complement strand
TCGCGTTTGGGTTTGCGGTCCGAAATCACATACGGTCCCCCGGTGACCGGCGCATTTTCGTATTTCACATGATGGGGGCTGTCCTGAAGCGTGTAATCCTCGTGCAGCGACTTTTCATAGATGTGCTTAGGGATCACGCTGAAGTTCAGGTTCCACGTATTGGTCGCCAGCGGCTCCTTGTGGAAGTAGACCAGTGTCTGATCGTCGTACGCCTCAATCCAGCGGATCTGATCGGTTCCCGACCGCTGGGCGGGGACCGGGACCTTAGGATTCATGATCGTCTGGAAGGAAAACACCACGTCGTGCGCCGTGATCGGAACACCGTCGGACCACGTAAGATCATCTCGCATGACGACTTTGTCGTACAAGCCGTCCTCGCTGGAGTGCCATGATTTCACCGTGTCGGACGACGCCAGCGGATTGAAGTCCCAATCGAAGCCAAACAGACCGAAGCTCATGAGTCCCACGACATTGAACTCAATCGTGGAGCTGATGAGGAGCGGATTCGTGGTCTTGACGTCGGCGTTCGCATGCCGGTAGATCGAGGCGTCCCAGTCGACGTCCGATTCGGATTCTGGTAAACGGCCCAATGCGCTCAGAATCTTGGCATTATTCTCTTTCGATGTGTTCCGCAAGGCCAAGGCTTCTTCGGTCGTCGCCAACACCTCTTCGTTCGCCTGTCGAATCCTCAGCAATTCGAGCGTATCGAGCACCGGGCGTTCGACCCATTTGACTTTCGCGTCCAACTCCGCCAGCGGCGGGGCGTCGAACGGCTTGAGCAGAACTTCCGATACCTCCTCTTCCGCAGTCCCCTCGGCAGTGGCGACCTCTCCGGTGGTCGAAGCGGTGTCCTCCTCGCCGCCCCAACATCCGGCCAAAGTCACGCAGCAAACCAAACTTGCAAACAGCCACAGCGAGGAAAATCGCGAAAGTCTACTCATGCCTGCCAATCCCTTATCTATGCGGAAAACGCCGCGACAATATTCCACAGAGCGCGGTGTGCGGGTCGATCACTCCGTCCGGCCATTTAATTTAAGACCGGCAACCTGCCCCGATTCTGGCAGAGACGAAAGTTTCCGGCAACCCTAGAATGCCCAGCACGGCGGAGTCACACCCAATACGACGATGTTATCGAGCCACAGTTATCTAGCCTCAGATGAAACACGGATAAAACACGGATTTTCAGGCGTGAGAATACAAATTCCCAAACGGATGGCTTGCCGTCGTTCACCGCGATCCTTGCCAAACAAAGTGACCCAATGATTTCCTACGCAAAAGAGTCGGCCGGATTGTTCAACGTCGGTTTTCCCCAGTGGACCGGGTGCACCCGACCATCAATGAGGCTCGCCGAATAGTAACCTGCGCAGGATGCCAAACCTTGAAATGTTAGCAACACGGGACAGCCCGTGCGGCCCCCGCCTTCGCCGACGGCGCGTCGCCGATGACTCACGCTGCCCCACCATTAGAAATAGGATTGCGCCGTGCCATTCCCCGAGACTTATCCCGCCTGCCGCGACTGGTCGGCCAATGCATCCGTCGAACTGCGAGACTTCCCCGCAATCGATGCCGCTTGGCGGAATTCGCGGCAGATCTTGACCGACATGGGGCAGCGACTCGCTGACGCACACCTCGACGCCGACGTCCTGACGGTCGCCGCATCGGGTTCGTTGGGCCGCATGGAAGCGGTCGCCGGTTCCGATGCCGACCTGATCATCGTGCTGCGCGACGGAATTCTCGCCGATTCCCCGCAAGGCCGACATGCCTGCGATGCGGTTTGGGCCGCACTGGAACCGCTGCAGATTCAGCGGTCCCGCTCCGGTGGAATCTTCGCCATCCCGACGACACCCGCCGCTCTTTGTCACCCCGCGGCTCGTGGGAGAATCGATGAGGACCTTCCCACGTTCGGCAAACGGTTTCAGTTACTGTGCGATACGCAACCGATCTACGGCGCCGCCGCCTATGAACAACTGCTGGCCAACGTCATCGCCTGGTACACAGCCGCTCCCCCAGACCAACCCTCAGTCCCCTGGTGGCAGTACCTGCTAAATGACTTGATCCGCTACTACCGTTCGCTGTGCGCCGCCGCGCAATGGGATCGTTCGCAAACGGCCGGATTCATGCGGATGCGCCGTTTCAAGCTCGCCCACAGCCGTACCGTGATGTACGCTGCCCTGTTGTGCGCATTAGGAGAATGCAGCCAGGCAGCCGGCGTTCCGCAGCGGCAATTGCACGCAGCCCTGCACCTGACGCCGCTGGAACGTTTAGCTTGGTCGTACGCGGCGGCCCAGGACGCGGGAATCTTGACCGTAACGGCTGTCATCAACCGCTATTTAGACGCATTGGGCGACACCGAGTTTCGCCGCGCGTTAGTGGACGACGCGTCTGTCACCGCGATCCTACAAACAGGCGGCGCTGAAATTTTGAGTCGCGAACTGTCGCGATTTCTCAACGCACAGCAACCGCGTTGGAACGAAGATTTTGCGGCCGGGCTTTGGCTGTAATGCACATACGACGCAGCGCTGCGCCTGGTTCTCCCAAAGAATTGTGCGCGGGTCTCCTCACGCGTTGTGCGCCGATCTCCGAAAGCGTTGTGCGCGGGTCTCCCGACCCCGCACACGACCGACCGCAGGTCTCCAATGGTCCGCAGGGAGCCTCACGCTCAGTCCCGTTCACGGGGCTTTCCCCGCTGCGAGCGGGTATTAGGCCCGCCGTTTACGGCGGGTCGTGGCGAGGAAAAACACACAAAAACTCAACCCTCGTTTACGGGGGTTCTCGATGTCAAGGCTTCAGCCATCAACGCAAACCACAATCCGTGCAGCGAGAAGCCTCGTAAACGAGGCTCCGGGAAGCACGCATCTTGCCCAACCAATCCGCCGTAAACGGCGGGCCTAACCCGCTTTTCTCACCATAAATAACAACAAGACTG
>CALFYU010000169.1 GCA_937952455.1 uncultured Planctomycetaceae bacterium | reverse complement strand
TGCCGAATTTCTCGAATGATCCCGGACAATAGTTCCTCGTGATCGGACAAGTCAATCCGATCACGATCGAGCTTGACCATCGAGACACGATTTGCGGCCGGGAAAAGTTCGTCCTCTTCCGGCGTGCGCTGTGTAACCGGCAACATCATCCGCAACATGCCCGAGGTGTCTTTTGTTTCGCCGCAGTTGTTCCAATCGTCGACAGCTAGGAACAGATCCCGCATCAGCAGATCATTGGACGATCCGGCGTGACGAGCGGCGACCGACCTTAGAGCACGCGTCTGCGCGGCGGAAAACGTATGTGTGGCGAAACTTGCGACCGACGCACGTCGATCGCCGTCGAAGCGACGCCGCCATCCGCAGCGAACGCCCTGTGGCAATTTGCAGAAGAATCCGACCGCCTTGCGCAATGGATGAAAGAGATCGCGTTTCTCTCGCCGCGATTTGGCCGGACGCTGTAGATACAATTTGGTGCGATCTTCCAGCCGCGCCGACTCCAGCGGACGCAGCCCCGCTTCCGAAGTATCGCCGTTGATGTTCAGATCATAGGCGCACAACATGTCTTCGAGTACGCGATACGCGCCGATGCCGTCGCAACACGCGTGGTGAAATTGAAAGTGCATTTCGGTCCGCTCGTCGTCGCTCCTCACCCAAATCCGCAATCCGGTTTCTCGCCGCAGGTCGATTTTTTCTTCGACCGGATAACGAACCGGTTTGTCCAGATCGCCGTAATCCAGATAGGGAACCGGATGACTGGCCGGAATCCAGGCGAGCTTCTTCACCTTCGATCCGGTGATTTGTGCCCGCAACAGAGGATGCCGCCGCACCGCATGACACACCGCACCGGTCCAGGTATCGCGGTCGACGCTCCCCGAGAATACCAGTCGAATTTTGAACGTCATGGAAGTATCTTGAGCGCCGCCATCGAACATGTACCACTCGAACGGCGTCAGCCGCAGCGGACCAAACGTCGGCCACGTCATCGTTTGCCGCGCAAATCGAACCGGATTCGTTTCCCAGTCCGACAATGTCTCAAGCTCCACGCTCTCTTGCATCAGGGACATCGTTTGGTCTTTCCAAATGAATTGCGTGCTGCCTTGTTGGTGGCGTTCGCGACGGGCAATCTCCTCATCGGGTGGAAACCCATAACGTGCGGCGGTCGACGAACATGTTCTTCGGACGCGTGATTCCTGCGCAATCCGAGCGCAAGGATCGACTTGACTCGGCGGCAACATTGGACCGCCGATGAGCGGTCAACGTGATCAGTCTCAGGTGCGTGAGTCGAGAGGTGCTTGGGTGGAGTCGTCGGGAAAGCGATTTGGCTTTCGTCCACCAAGACGGATCACAAACCGGCACGAAAACCGGACAGCGGGCGAGGAAGTTTTTTCGAACGCGGCGAAGCCGCCCCCGCACGCACCGTAGATGGGAGCGCGCAACCGCCTATAAACAAAGGCCTTAGACAACGGAGGCAACCTCGGTATAAGCTTGCGCTTTTGCGTTCGAGAACTCGCCGGCGAGCGAATGAACGCGCAGAATGCTGGCGTTATTCCGGTCGCCGGGAACACCAGCGCGCACGGGAAGCACCATGCTCAGTGCACCGCTGTCTCGTTGAAGACGGTGCGAATTCTGCGTCCCCGGTCCGCCTCTGATTTGGGCACAAACTCGTAGAGGTCCACGTAGCAGCAATGCTTGTACTCGGTATCCCGGTGAAATACCTGAAAGGGATACTGCTCATGCGCCAATAGCTCGTAGTCCTGTTGCATCTTAGCCAGCCAGTTATCGAGACCTTGCTGATTGAATTGCCAGCGAGCGTCGCGGAACATGACGCACCGCAGGGGATGATCAGCGGAGACCCGCGCCAGGTCGGCCGGCTCGCCGTTTCGATGCCGCTCCGAGTAGATCTTCTGATTGCACAGATACAACGAGGACACGCCCCCTTCGAACGTGGAGGGGGAGAAATCCAATCCCAAGTCGGTCTTCAGGCAGACCAACTCCGCATCATAAGCCTTGTTGAACCAAAACCATTCGGCAAAATCCCGTGTACGCAGAATGTCGCGCGTCTTGTACGGCCGCAGGAAATCGCGCAACATCGAACCGCTGCCGATCAGTGACAACCCCAACAGGACGGTGAACACGACACGCCGGCTGGAGAACCGCTTCGTAAACCATGCGGCAATACAGGCGGCCCCCAGCCCCGCCATCAAGCAGATCGCCGTGCCCGCATAAAGGGTGAATCGTACCCCGCCGCCAAAGGGATAGCGATGCATTCCGGCCGCCACGAGATTCAGTCCCAGCGGAGCCAGAAACAAAATCGCCAAGTCGACACGGCGATTGCTCCGCAGGCACAGCAGTGCGAATACACAGCATAACACCGTCGCGGAACTCCCTCCGCGGACTCCCCCGACCGGGAAGGGCGTCACCTCACCCGTGATCATCGACACGAACCACCCCACCGTGTGCACTGGGTTATCGAGCGGCGGAAACGCTCGCTCCCAACACATCCGCATTCCCTCCAAATCGGCCGTCGCCATGGAGCGCAAGGCCATTTGCAGCCCGACAAAACTGGCAACGAAGAATAGGTTCCATACCGCATAGGCGGGCACCAGATTCCATTGCCGCTGCTGGAACAACGTCCAGGCCACCGCCAGGCTCAAACCCCCGGCGACAAACACCGCGGGAAGCGAAAACCATAGCGAGACGCAACTCGCAAGTGCCAACAGCCCCATCCAGCGCAAAGAACGTCCGCGCTGGTACCACTCGACATACAGCATCACCAGCAGCATGCCGACGAACAAATCGAAGCCGTACGGTTTGGCCTCCCCCGAATAACGCACGGCGGGATAGGCCACCGCGAACAGCGCCACACAAAATAGATAGGCAACGCCGCTGGTGAGCCGGGACGCCAGTCGCCGGAACAAAAATAAGCCTGCGATTCCCGTCACTAGTGAGAACAACCTGAGCGTATACTCATTGAATCCCAGCAGCTTGACGATCGTCAGCTGGATCCATAAATACCCCGGCGGCGCGACCTGATGAAAGGCGAGCGGTTTGGTGAGCATCTCGACGTAATTGTGGTCGAGGTAACTGGCTGCCAAAAAGGCTTCGTCGGGCCACAAGGGAGCACAGACGAGAAACCGCAGCAGGCGGGCCGCAATCCCCAGGAACATGAACCCCCACACCCAGCGCTCCAGGTGGGCCAACGGCTGCAACTGAAACCGCTCGAAGTCCAACGTGGCGTTGGGCATCGTCGTCGCGGATGGCGGCGATTGATTTGAAATGACTGTCGGCATCCTGCCTTCTCCCGATTTCGCCCCAGGCGAATCTGCACGAGTCCTTGTCCTGAGCGGCGCGGGATCGTAGCCGATCAACGCCTGCCGTAACAAGATGGAAATGTCTCCACTGGACGCCACTGCTAGCTCGTCCAGTAGTGCCTGCGCCGGATGCCACTGGCGGCTTGTCCAGCTGTGGCGTTGTGAAAAGGGCGCATCGAGTCGATCTGGACCCCGCCGCGACACTTCGCGTAACATCCTCGCGCCCAGGGCGGTCGTTACTCGGTAAGACCTCCGCCTCTCCCATCTCAAAACCCAAGCGAGCTCGCGTGGAAACCAGTCTGCACCGGCAACTCAAATCACTGTACTGCGCCGACGAAACTCAACAAGAAGTCACCTTCGCTGGTTATCGCATCGACGGGATCGTCGACGATATGCTAATCGAGATCCAGTGCGCGTCGCTGGGCGCGATCCGTGATAAGATCCGTGCGCTGACGGCAGAACACGACGTGCTGGTCGTCAAACCGCTGGCCGCCAAGAAACAGCTGCTTAAATACGATCGTCGGCGAGGCAAGGTCGTCTCCCGCCGCGCCAGTCCCAAGCATGAGACGTTCCATGACTTGTTTTTGGAACTCGTGCATTTCGTGCCGGTGTTTCCGCACCCGCGGCTGACGTTGGAGGTGTTGCTCACCGAGCAACAAGAGCACCGCCTGCCGCCGCTCAAATCGCGGTGGACCCGCAAGAAATATCGCGTACAGGACCGCTCGCTGGAACGCGTGGTCAGCAAACTCGTGCTGCGGACGAACGACGACCTGCTCACGATGTTGCCGGCCGATTTGCCCGCCCAATTCACCACCGCCGACATCGCCAACGGCGGCAAAATCCCGCGCTGGCTCGCCCAAAAAATGGCCTATTGCCTCCGCAAGACGGGGGCCGTGCATACCGTCGGCAAACGGGGCAACGCGGTCATCTATCAGCGCCGCCATGCGAACCGCGATGCGGCGTGAGTCGCTCACGCCAAGATATCATTGACCACCCGCCCGTGAACGTCCGTCAGGCGAAAGTCGCGGCCTTGGAAGCGGTACGTCAATTTCTCGTGATCGATCCCGAATTGGGCCAGCATCGTGGCGTGCAGATCATTGACGTGCACCAGGTTGTCGACGGCCGCATAGCCCAACTCGTCGCTGGCGCCGTAGGTAATGCCGCCGCGAATGCCGCCGCCGGCCAACCACATCGAGAAAGTCTTGATGTGGTGGTCCCGCCCGGAACCTTGCGCCATTGGCGTGCGGCCGAATTCGCCTCCCCAAATGACCAGCGTATCGTCCAGCATCCCGCGTTGCTTGAGATCCTTGACCAGCGCCGCGGAACCCTGGTCGACGAGCTTGGCGGTTACGGCCGCTCCGTTCTTAATATCACCATGATGGTCCCAACCGCGATGGTACAATTGAATGAAACGCACGCCCCGCTCCGCCAAGCGCCGGGCTAACAGGCAGTTCGACGCAAACGAACCGTCGCCGCCTTGCGTGCCGTACATCTCCAAAATGTGTTTCGGTTCGTCGGCGATGTTCATCAACTCCGGCACCGACGTTTGCATTTTGAAGGCCAACTCGTATTGGCTGATCCGCGTGGCGATCTCCGGATCGTGAAACCGCTCATTGCCAAGCCGATTGATCCGCTGCACGGCGTCAATGATTTGCCGCTGCTGTTTCAATTCCACGCCGCCGGGGCTGTTGACGTACAGTACGGGATCCCCCTTGGAACGGAATTCGACCCCTTGAAATTGGCTCGGCAAGAAGCCGCTGTGCCATTGCCGTGACGCGATCGGCTGCGACTGCCCGCCTCCGACGGACGTCATCACCA
>CALFYU010000168.1 GCA_937952455.1 uncultured Planctomycetaceae bacterium | reverse complement strand
ACTTGTTAATAGACGTCCCCTCCCCCACCTATTCACACCCCGTCCGGCTGAGTTTCGAGATGGCGGTGTCCTTTCTCTTCCGCCGTTCGGTGAGTTTGCCATGCCGCAAAAACGCGAAAATAGCGAGTTTCGACGGCGCTGGCCCGAATGGCTGCTGCCCGCGTTTTTTCTGCCCAGTTGGCTGATGTCTCTCGGTTTCCACATGATTCTGTTCGTCGGCGTGGCGCTATTCTTCCAGCGGGCCGGAATGACCGAAGGGATGGATGACTCGGGCCGCGTGGTCGACATCTTCGTCAAGAACCCGGCGGAGACACCCGATCAGCGGGAGGAAACAACCCAAACTGAGGAAACGACAGTCGAAGAGCAGACAGAGGCCGATCAGGTCGCCGAGCTGACGACCGAGCCGTTGGTTGAGGAACTGGTCGAAATGCCGTTGCCGTTGGAGGACGTCTTCGCCCCTGGCCCGGCGAACGTTGACGTCGAACTTCCGCCGCTTGAGCCGATTCGCCCCGCGAACACGCCGCCGCCCGCCGGCGGCCTCTCCTCGGGCCGCGGCGAAACGCAGTTTTTCGGAGCGAAAGACAAAGGGACGCGGATCGTATTCGTCATCGACTGCTCCGGCAGCATGCATAGCCACAACGCCATCTACTTTGCCAAAACCGAATTGAAGCGCAGCATCTCGCTGCTGGAGCCGACGCAGCAATTCCAAGTGATCTATTACAATGGAGACGCTTATCCTTGGGAGCGACGGGGACGTCCCCAGGATATCTATTGGGCCAACGATGCCAACAAACGACTGGCCTACAACTTCATTGATGAACGAAGTCCGACCGGAGGAACGAATCACGTCCCCGCCCTGATGATGGCTCTCAAGTTGGCGCCTGAGGTGATCTACTTTCTCACCGACGCCGACCAGAACGACCGCATCAGCAATCGCGAAATGACACACGTCACCCAATTCAACGGCGGCCGCACACGCATCCACTGCATCGAATTCGGCGTCGGACCGCATTTGGACCTGAAAGACAATTTCCTTGCCGAACTCGCCCGCAAAAACCTCGGCAGTTATCGGTATTTCGACATCAAAGAATTGTCGCAACGGTAGTGCTTCGATGTTTGCTGCAAAAACCTACCGAGAAGCCGCTGCTCTCACACGCCGCTTGCACCATGTCGCCCGGGCGGCCGTCGTCATTGCGATGCTGGCCGCAGCGGCGCGGGCTGAGGACAAGGACCGTGTCGTCATCCGCCAGTCCAACGGGGCCTCGATCGGCGTTTCCGGGCGGATTCTCGAATACACCGGCCGGACGATCGATATTGAATTGACCTCCAGCAACGAACAGCGTTCCTACGATGTGGATGACGTCGCCGCTGTAGAATACACCCGCTCGGCCAATCATCAAGCGGCCCTGGTCGCGATTGAGGGACGGCGGTGGGACGAGGCTCTGCGGTGGCTAGATATGGCCCTGGCCGAAGAACCGAGGCGGTGGGTCCGCCGGGAAATTCTGGCGCTGGCGGTCCAGTGTGAAATGCAGTTGGGTCACTACGGCGCCGCTGGAAGCAAGTTCCTGACCATCGTCGAGAGCGACCCCGACACGTTTTATTACAAATACATCCCGCTGTTGTGGATGCCCCGCGAATTGACTGCCGACGACGTCATCCTCGCGCGGCAGTGGATGGAGGGGACTCTCGCCGCCGCCCGTCTGCTCGGCGCCAGTTTTCTCATCGACGATCCGCAGCACGGCGACACGGCGGCGCAGGTTCTCAAAAAGCTCAGCTCACATCCCGACAGCCGCATCATGGGCCTGGCCCGCGGGCAGTTGTGGCGACCGCAAATTCGCAGCGGACGCGTCTCCGCCGGCGACCTGCGAACCTGGACCGCGCAGATTGAAACCATGCCCGAAGGATTGCGAGCCGGGCCGTATTACCTGTTGGGCCGCGGATACCTCACGGCAAAAGAGCCGCTGCGCGCCGCCCAGGCCTTTTTGTGGGTCCCGCTGGTCTATGACCACGACCGCCAGCTCGGCGCCCGCGCCAGCCTGGAAGCGGCTCACGCACTCTTATCGGCCGGCAAAACCAAACAGGCCAACACCCTATTCCGCGAGGTAGCCACCCGCTACGCCGACACCCCCTACGCGGGCGAAGCCCGCGCGGCGCTTAACGGTGGGGCTCCGTAGCGACGGCAGGCAGTTCTTTACGAACCGCTACCGTTAGTTGGTGATGATAAACGGACTGGCACTTGGCGATCGTGTGCGGCTGACCGTTTGCCGTCAGGATTGGCGCGATAGATCATCAAGGGCCAGACACAGCTCATCACCATACCAAACATGAAAGCGCCCAAGCTGGCAAATTTGTGGATTCGCCCGCGAAGCCGCCGGTCAATCACGAAGCGTAGAGCCATCGGGAGCAGTCCGGCAGGCAATGCCACCGCGGGGCAAAGCAAGAGGTAGAACCAGAAAGCGAGCCGTGCAGGCGAAAAGAACAGCCAGTTTGGGATAACGCCGTCGCCGATCGGCGTCGGATAAACGGCGGGGAAAATGACGAGCCACAGCGTTGCCACCAAGATCGGGCCGAAACCGGCCTCCCAGAAACACGAGTACCATGCGGAACGCGTCGCGTTAGTTTTTTGATCGGTTGGCATAGCGAACAATCCGTTGCCGATTCGACACCGCAATCACGACCGCAGTTCGCGGATCACTTCGCCCCGGTCCAAAAGATACTGTGGGCGGCCGGCCAGATCGGGGATTGTGAGATCGGCGACGTCGATTTGCAGGTGGTCGTAGATCGTTGCTAGCACGTCCTTCACGTGCACCGGCCGCGAGTGCGGGGATTCCCCCCAGCGACTCGTCGAGCCGATGACCTGTCCAGCCCTCAGTCCCCCGCCGGCCAACATCGCACAGGAGACGCCCGGCCAATGATCGCGGCCGGCGGCCTTGTTCACGCGGGGGCTGCGGCCGAATTCGCCCCAGGCGACGACCAACACATCCCGGTCCAGCCCGCGGGCGTGCAGGTCTTCCACCAGCGCCGACAATCCGCGGTCCAAATAGGGGAGTTGCGAACGGTGCCCGGAAAAGTTCGTATAGTGCCAATCCCACGCACCGAACGAGACCGTCACGCACCGCGCCCCGGCTTCGATCAGCCGCCGGGCCGTCAAGAAATCGCTCGTCATCCGCGGCGCGGCATTGAATTCCGGGACCAATTCGGGATTGTCCGGCCCGTACCGCGCGACGACTTTGGGGTCTTCCGTCGACAGATCGAGCGCATTTCGCATGCGGGGTGAGGTGACCAGTTCAAAGGCCCGCCGGTTGAACGTATCCATTCCCTCCCACATGCCCGTGGTGTCGATTTCGCGGCGGATGTTGTCAAAGTAACTCAATAGCGCTTGGCGGTGGCGAAATCGCGCAGCGGCGACACCGTTGAGCGTCATGTTTTCCAGCGACTGCCCATCGGGACGAAACGCGGCGTGCCCCACGCCGAGAAATCCGGGACCGGGATCGTTGTAAGGGGGATGGATCATCGGCCGCGACAGGTTGACCGCCGGCGGCATCGCCGTATCGAGCGGGCCGAGCACCTTGGAAACCGACGCCCCCAGCGAAGGCCGCCCCCCGGCCGGTGCGGGACCTTGCCGCGGAAATCCGGTAAAGCAAATGTGGCAGGCATGGTCGTCCACCGCTCCCACGATCGAGCGGATCAGTACAAACTTGTCCATGGCGGCCGCCATGAACGGCAGATGCTCGCAGACGTCGATGCCCGGCACGCGGCTGGCAATCGGCGCGAATTCGCCGCGGATTTCAGCCGGCGCTTCGGGCTTGGGGTCCAGCGTATCGATGTGCGATGGTCCTCCCGGCAGAAAGACCATGATCACTGCTTTGTGCCGGTCGCGGCGGGAGCCTTGCTCCTCAGCCCGCAGCAACTGCGACAGCGACAACCCGGCGAGAGCGGCGCCGCCGACTTTCAAAAAGTTGCGGCGCGGCAAGCGATCGCAGAGCAAATATTTTCGACCGGCCAGCGTGAGCATGACGAGGTCTCCGGATGCCGCAGGGTGGACGCATCATCGGCCAGTATACCGGTCCGCCTCCGGCGGGGGTAAGCGAAAAGTCATGCGACTGCAAAGAATTGGGTAGCATTCTGAGCCCACGCAAAAACCCCCGCTGCGATTTGCAACGGGGGTTTTTGGTTTGGATGATTCCGGCAATAACCTACTTTCGCGCTGGTATGCACTATCATCGGCCCTGGAAGCTTAACGGTCGTGTTCGGAATGGGAACGTGTGTGGCCTCCCAAGTATAGTCACCGGAAATTAGCGAGTGCGCTAGCTGGATTTTTGGTCCTGGCCGCTCTTCACTCGCCGCGTTGTCTGTGACAATTTGGCTCGACAAAATTGACGTCTTGTTAGTTTTGCTCGTAGGCTTTGATCCTGCCGTCTGATGTTTGAGCGGTTGCTCGTCATCAGGAGGAAGAAATCAAAGTGGTCAAGCGTTCGCCCGTTAGTACCGGTCAGCTGAGACAATTGCTTGCCTTACACCACCGGCCTATCAACCTGATCGTCTCTCAGGGGGCTCCAGGTCCTTAGACCATCGAAACCTGATCTTGGAGACGGCTTCGTGCTTATATGCTTTCAGCACTTATCCATGCCGTACATAGCTACCCTGCGCTGCCACTCGGCGTGACAACAGGAACACCAGAGGTACGTCCCTCCAAATCCTCTCGTACTAAAGAGAAAACTCCTCAAGTTTCGTACGCCCACAGCAGATAGGGACCAACCTGTCTCACGACGGTTTAAACCCAGCTCACGTACCACTTTAATCGGCGAACAGCCGAACCCTTGGGAGCTTCTTCACCCCCAGGATGTGATGAGCCGACATCGAGGTGCCAAACCCCGCCGCCGCTATGGACGCTCGGGCGGGATCAGCCTGTTATCCCCAGAGTACCTTTTATCTGTTGAGCGACGGCCCTTCCATTCGGAACCGCCGGATCACTAAGCCCGACTTTCGTCTCTGCTCGACTTATGAGTCTCGCAGTCAAGCACCCTTCTACCTTTGCGCTCGACGCCTGATTGCCAACCAGGCTGAGGGTACCATTGGGCTCCTCCGTTACTCTTTGGGAGGAGACCGCCCCAGTCAAACTGCCCAACT
>CALFYU010000167.1 GCA_937952455.1 uncultured Planctomycetaceae bacterium | reverse complement strand
AGTCACAACCGAGTCGCGGCCGACTTGTGCAGGTTCGTCTCCCAGCCGCGCCTGTTCCACCGACAACCCCGACAGTTGCAACGGCACGGCGTGCCAACCCGGCTCGAGTTGATTGACGTCGATGGTCGCCGTCACCAACAGCCGATCCCCCGCCGTACGGAGCCGATAGGCCGCTTTCGAAAGAATCACTCCCTGCGGCGGTACGGCGCGCTCGTCATGATTCTTCTTCGCCGCTGCATACAACGCCGCAAACTCGCCGCGGGGGAGCAATACACCCCGTTTGTCCCGTTTGAGCACGACGTCCAGGTCTTCGACCGGCACATAAATGCGGCGACCCGGCATCTCGCCGTCCGGCTGCTCTTGGGCAACCGCAGTACGAACGAAGCAGGTTGCGCTCAGCAGGATGAATAACCCGAATCCGACACGGCGAAGGCGCTCTCTGTCCGTTTCTTCTGTCGGCCCGTGTGGTTGTGTGCGGTGCTGTGACATGACGATTTCTCACCTGAACTTGGATGCACCTGATTGTGGGACGAATTCCGTCAATTCCGCGAGCGGGGTACTATGATCGGTCGCGTCCCTTGTGGTAGTGGGAGTTCCAGTCCGAGAAGACTCCCGGTGGGGGCACAACCGCGGCGACGGCAGCCGGTTGCGAGAACGCCGAGACCGATTCTGTGAGCGGCAAATGCGGCCGCAGCCGGAACAGGCTGTGGACACACCACAGCACCGCCATGGCGATGATCCCCGGCAGGGCGGCGCTCAGCACGTGCACGGCCAGATTCGGAAAGCGGACGGCCAACAGCGCCATCACGAATCCGACGATGACTAGCACGCTCAGCTTGTTATGCCACGACGTCCTGGCCAACAGCAGCGCGACGAGGAAGAACGCTCCGCTGATCACGACCATGTACATGGATGAGCGCCAATAGGTCACCGCGAAACGATCGGTGCCCCCCAGGTTTGTGAACGTATAAGCGTGTCCCGCGATCGGGAATTCAAACAGACCGGCCGAATTGCCGCCGATCCAATTGTCCAAACCGGCCGGATTCTCCGTCGAAGCAATGGCCGCTTGATTCCAGTCCGGCCACGCCTGGCGGTCGTTGGTAAATTCATCCGGCGACCCGACCAGAGCGTATTCGTCGGGCACCCAGGCGGCGACGCGCAGCTGCTGCACCGGCACCGCATCCGCGCCGCCGATGCGGGGAATGTCGATGGAAAACGTGCCGCCCCATTGGGGGAAGGTGGCCGTCGATTTGTCCAAACGGAACAGCACCATCAGGTCAAACGGTTGGTCAGAGCTTCCTTCGCGGGCGACGTTGACGAAATACGATTCCCACCCGGCCCGCGGCGTGCCGCCGGCGTTGCGTTCCAACGATCCCCGCTTGCCGGCGACCGTAACTCCCAACAACTCGGCTCCTTCCGGTAAGTCCAGCGACAGCCGCTGTCGTTCGCTGGACGTGATCTTGTAGCGGCAACGGTACGTGAGGCTCGCGTTGTCGGTGGCGACCGTCTCGATCAGTGCGCGAGGAACGACCGTTTCCACGACCTCCTGAATTTCATGCTTCGCGGCGGTCAACTGCACCTCGACCGGCTGTTTGAAATACCGGTAGGCCAAGTTCGCGTTTTGATCGAGCAGCTTCAGTTCCCGCACGTCGATAACCTCCATCGTTTCGGTGGCGGCCGAAACAGAGAGGGCGCGATCCTTGTTGACGGCCACCTCGCCGTAAACCCGCGCGGGAGTGATGGCGGCCGTGCCGCGGGCTTCATTGGCCGGGATGTCCAACACCCGCAGCGGCTTAATGAGCACCGTGGCGGTCTCATCAGTTTCATCCGGTTTGATGTCGTACTTCACGCGAAACTGCTGCGTTCCGGAGACTTCACGCTGCATGACCACGGTCCAGGTCACCCAACCGTCGACAGCTTGCTCGGCGCGGCTCCGCTGTTTGATCGCCGTGCCGTTGCCGGAATCGACTTGCTCGATCTGTACGTCCTCAACCGCTTCCGGCACCGCCATCACAAACGTGTCGATTCCGGCATATTGAATGTCGTATTGGACGAGGCTATTGACCTCGACCAGTTCCTGCTTGACGTCCACGCGCGTCCCCACCGAAGCCGCCAACCGAGTCGGCTTGCGGACCGTGGTGACGGTGATCTGCATCGGCCGGCGGGTATAGGCCCAGACCGAAGTCAACCGCATGTTGTGCACGCCTTGAACGTTGCGGGGCCGAATCGGTTGCGCGGCGATCACCGCGTCCTCTTCGGTGATAATTTCAATCGCGTCCGGTGCAAACACGGCGACCGTGCCCGTTTCCCGCGTCACCCCCAGCGGCTGCAGCACCGGCAGCTTGAGTTGCGTCTTCTCCTTGCCCGCTTGAAAGTCGACGTTGCCGCTGACGGCGACCTGGGTCTCGCCCAGCGATTTCTGCGCTAAGGCGACGACCAGCTCTTGGGCGTCGTCCGCGACGGAGTATTTTTCCATCTCATCGCAAACGACATTTTCAACTTTGAAGTTTTCCGGCAACTGAAACCGCAGTTCAAAAACACCGGCGCGCTCGACGGAAAATGTCGACGTCGCGTCGAGATGTAATTCATCGTCACGGAATTCGAGTCGGGTGTATTGCGCGGCGACGATCCGCGGTTCCACCGGTTTGGCCCGCACGCGAAAGTCAAAATCGCGCGTGTAGAATTTGAAATACATGCCGCCGGGACGCCTGAGCGACTCGGGAATCTCCGACGATTCGATCCGCACCAGGCCGGTTTGCGTCTCAATCGGCAGCGTGATGTCCGACGCGTGATTGACGGCGATCAGCCCGCTTTCGCGCACGGCGCCGCGGGCATGAATGCCGTGATTCACACCGTCGCCGTCGATTCCCGCCAGCGCAAAACTATCATCAGGCACCGGGCGTTCGGTGTGGACGTCGATCGTGATCGTCCGCGAATTCCCCGGCAACAGGTCGACAGTGATCACCTGTCCCGACTGTTCCTTGGCCGCTTGCCAGCCTTTGAGTGCCGGTGAGGCGACGTCGAGAATGCGGTGCCCGTCCGGGACCGAGATACGGACTTGATCCAGCTTCCCCCGCAGGATTTTGTAAGCCAAAGACGCGTGTGTATGAATGAGTCCGTCGGCGACCCGGATCTCGGTTTGGTTTTCAACGCTCGCCAGAAGGTCCATTTCCGGAGCGGAGCTGACGCGGGGATGCCACCGCGCGGCGATCGTTTTCGTGGCCCCCAATCCGGCTGTCACGCGAGTGCTATTCCCTTCGGCGTCGACCGGTGTGGAGACCAAGTGCGGCGTGATTTCGACGGTCTGATCGGCGGCCGGGATCTCCAATTCGAAATTGGTGATGCCCACTGGCGGACACTCCAATGCAAAACTCCGCCCGTCAGGCGAGGTGCGAATCCGCGACACCAATTCCAGGGTGACCGTGTGTTCCCCTTTTTCGGGGAGCAACAGGGCATAGGTCCCTTCCCCGGTTCCCCGCAGTAGAATCTTTTCGTGACTGGCCGTCATTTTGCCGACTGCCGCATCGCCGAAATGTAGCGGAACTTCCGCCCACGGTTTTCCGAGGACCTGCACGGTCAACACAGCTTCGATCTTTACGAGGTCTTTGACGACCCGGCCCCGATAATCGGCACGGGAGATGACGGCGGCAACCGGCGGATGATCCGCATCAGGGTCGGGTGCCTTGCCACTCCACAGTTTGAGGAACTGCGAATACGGCATGAACACTGTCGCCGTTTCTTTCTCAAAGACCTGCTTGAGATTCTTATACGGCAGATAGATCAGCCGCTCCCAATCGTCCGCGGTCAGCGGCTTGGCCTCGGCTGCCGCCGGTTCCGTTTCGGGGCTTTCGGCGAATGCGGCGGCGGGGAATCCGATCAACGCGCAACAACAAACTGAACCGATGAACATGCGGGTGACGAGCGGTCGAATGCTCATGCGACGAAGCCTCGCTGGATTAGACGGGTGAAAGGCCGAGATGCGCACAGTCCGCGCGACGCTGGCGGTCCATGCGTTTCCCCAACCGGCGAAAAGAATGCTCCAACATATATGACGTTGGCGGCGCCGGATTGATTGCAGGAAATCGTAATTTTTTCAAAAAATGCGCAGAGTGATGCACGTGCGGGGTGCGAAATGTGACAGCAGCGTCACAATTGCATACATAAAGCGGGCTGGCACGTTGTGCCGAGCGCAATGATCGATCACTTCGGCGAGTTGCCGATAAGCCGATGTCGATGATGTCGTCCCCCTGTTGCAGCGCTGACGGTCCGTCCCCGTCGGCGCTTTCGCGTGTTGCCACGCCAGTCGTCTCCTCGAGCGCGGCGGGTGCCACTGGCTTTGCCAGTGCTGTCGTTGACGTTCACGCAATCGGACTCGCACTGGCAGAGCCAGTGGCACGCAAATCAAAGTCACAAATCGGAA
>CALFYU010000166.1 GCA_937952455.1 uncultured Planctomycetaceae bacterium | reverse complement strand
AGTGTGTGCTCCGCTTCGTCGATCGTGCAGGCGACAGGGAAATGGCCGGCAACGGTGAACAGAAAACGCCGCGCCTGTTTACGGAAGAGAGCGTCGCGTTCATGACTGGCCGGGTCGGACCATTGCCAGCCGGCGTCGCCATGGAACATGATCCCCCACTGCTGCTTGTGAAAAACCAGTTTCATGCTCGCCTCGCTGCCGTTAAGCCGCACGACGGTTTCGTTGGGGGCCATGAACTGATTGAGTGAGATGCTGACCATCGTGCGGCCGCCGCCGGTCCGTCCTGTCAGATGCACCGTGTCTTCGACGGTCACCCCTTCCAGAGCTTGGTGTCCGGCGTCGCAAAACACCCAGTCAAAATCGCCCGCCAGATACTGCACCATATTGAAATGATGCGTTGCGGCGTCCTGGATGGCTCCGCCGCCGGTTTCGTGCCGTGTGTAATAGATCTCTCGGTACGCGGGCCGAAACGTGGGGAAATGCTGCCCGGAGACCGACACGACCTCCAACAGATCCCCGAGCCGTCCCGTCAGCACGACCTCGCGCGCTTTCTCCACCAACGGATTGACGCGCTGTACGTACGCAATATTCACAACGCGACCCGCCCACGCTTCGCGGAGTTGGGAAACATCGTCCAACGACGTCGCAAGTGGCTTTTCGATCATCAATGCATCGGCCGACTTCGCCAGCGCGACCGCGTGGGGAATATGCAAATGTGCCGGCGTGCAGATCACGGCGGCATCCCAATGCTGTTGCGCCGCTTCGTCCAAATCGGCGAACGTCTTCGCGAGGCCGTACCGTTCGGTCAACTGCTCGCGGATCTCCTCCCGCACGTCGCACAGCGCGACCACGCTGCCTTCCTCGGCGACCTGTTGAAAACAGCGCAAATGCCGCTCGCCGATCGAACCCCCGCCGACGATCAGGATGTTTTTCACGTTGGTTTTGATCATGAAATGATCCGTTTCTCAAAGGCAGGTCCATCCGCCGTCGACCATCAGGTTCGCGCCGGTGACGTAACTGCTCGCATCGGATGCCAAATAGACGACGGCCCCTTTGATGTCTTCGTTGTCCAACATGCGGCCGATCGGCACCCGCTTGGTGTAGTTGTCCAAAAACGGCTGCGGCTGGTTATTGAAATATCCACCCGGGCTGATGCAATTGGCCCGCACTCCTTGTTTACCGTAATAGCAGGCCAAGTACCGCGTGAAGTTGATCATGCCCGCTTTAACAAAGGTATAGGTCGGCGGCTGCACCATGTCGGTCCCCTCGTACAACGTGGGATCGTTGGAGACCACGCCGTAGATGCTGGAGATATTGATGATTGAACCGCTTCCTTGCCGCACCATATCTTTGACAAACAGTTGGCAGATGTGAAACAGCCCGCCCAGGTCCCCCTCGCCCGCCTTGCGCCAGACCTCAGGAGTTTGTGCTGTTAAATCGCCGACGTGCCCTTCGCGCTGCAGGGCGCTATTGACCAGGATATCCAGCCGTCCGAACTGTCCGATCACCTGGTCGCGCAATTGCTGTGTCGATTCCGGATTCCCCAGCTCGAACTGCAGACCATGCGCGTCGTATCCTCTCTCGCGGAGTTTGTCGGCAAACTCTTGATTCCGTTCCAGTGACCTTGAAGCGGTAATCACGGTCGCCCCGGCCTCGGCCAGCCCTTCGGTCAGGCTGCTGCCGAATTGTGGTCCCGCGCCGGCGGTGACCAGCGCCACCTTTCCGGAAAGTGAAAAACGGTCCAAAATGCTCATGCAACAAGCTCCGTGGTGTCACCAACTCTGTCTGCGTCATGTTTCGCGCGTTGAACGTCGGCGCGCGCCGATCGAATTTTACCGCCACGTTACTCGATGCTCCGGCGGTTGACAATCAAACGAAATCCGGTGGCCGGTGGGGCAAGACTTCTTGTAATTCGTCGAATGATCGCATATCGTCGGTCGTTAAACGGCAAGGGTGCGGGCAATTTGATCCGGGGCGGAGTGATTTGCGTTGCAAGACTAAGCGGCTCGCACCGCAGTTTTCGATAATTTCAGGCGCTGAACGGCACCAACCGCTGGCGTCCTAATAAGTCGGCGCTGTTTTCACCATCCAATTCAGGAGCGTTGTGATGCGTAAGTATTTGCTGTTGCCGGGCGTGCTGGCATTGTCGGTGGCGTTTTATGGCTGCGGCGGCGGCGAGGAGGCCGCGGCGCCGGAAAAAGCGGGCGAGGCAACGACGGGAGCGGCTGCTACGTCCGACGACTCAGGGGCGAAAGCGACCACGGATGAGGACAAGCCCGCCCCAGCCAAGACGGCTGAAAAATCAAAATCGGCCGCCGATGGCAAGCCGACCTCGATCGCCACGGGCGATCGCGTCGGGGTCGATACCGCTTACGTGCTTCCCGAAGCGGTTGCGGTACTGGTCATCCATCCGCAGCAATTGCTCAAGTCGCCAATGTTGGCCGACAGTCCCATGGTGTCGCAGCAATTGGCTGAAGCGACCAAGAAATTCGGCGTGAATCCCGGTGATATTGAGCAAATCGTAATCAGCGGCGGACCACCGACCGGGCCAGACGCCATCCAGGAACCGGTCTCGATCAGCGCCAAATTCAGCAAGCCGCACGGCGGGAAATCCACGCTGGACAAGATGGTGGCCGACAGTCCGGAATTGGCCGAGTTGAAGGACGCCGAATACAACGGGACCGCCTATTTCCATGCGGTCGCCGCCAAGCCTCAAGAGGGGGACGACGGCAACGCCGGGCCGGGAGGTTTCGGTGGTCCTCCCAAGCCGCCGCAAGATGCGTACGTGCTCTTGGCGGACGACACAACCGCCATCCTCGCGCAGGATGAAGAGGTGATCAAAAAGCTCATCGACGGCAAGGGGACGGTCGATACGCCGCTGACCAAAGCCATGAGCAAGTTGGATGCCTCGGCCGATTTGGTGCTGCTGGTGACTGTCAACGATCAGCTCCGCGAAATGGCCAAATCCGGCCCGAACCCCGCTGAGGGAACGCCGTTCGAGAAGCTGCCGGATCAATTGCAGCAGGCGGTCGTGCGCGGCACGCTGTCACCGGACATGCGGCTGCAATCGACATTCTCGTTAGTGGATGAGCAAGCGGCGGGCGAAATTGCCGCTGCCATCAGGGATTCAGTGCAGCAGGGCATGGCCGCTATGGACGCGAATCTCAAGCAAATGGAAGGTGCGCCCGCTCAGGGACCGGCAGCGATGATGTTGCCGGCGATGAAGGAAATCAAAAAACTGTTGGCCGGAATTAGCACCGAACAGGCGGGCGCGGACGTGATTGTCGATTTGGGCGGACTGAACGATATCAACTTCCAGTCGCTCGGCCAGGCCGCCATGATGATGTTCATGATGGGCGGTTTCGGCGGTCCTCCGGGTGGAGACGATTTCGGTCCGATCGACGACGAGCCGTTCATTCCGCCGCCGGCCGACGATGCACCGGCCGCCGATGACGCGCCGGCAGAAGAAGAAGTCGAAGTGGAAGCCGAAGAGGCAGTCGAAGTCCCCGCCGCCGACGACGACAATTAACCGCCCTCTCTCAGCACCCGGCTCCGCCGGGGGAAACGGCGATAACAGACCCGGCGGTCACGGCATGACAAACCGTGGCCGCCGGTTTTTTATTTCACGACGATAAATCCGGATCCCCCGTTGCGCGGCGGAGATCCAGCAAGCGTTTGCGCAATTCATTGACCGTCTCGTCGTACTCCGGCCGGCCGTACAAATTGTGCACCTCGTCCGGGTCCGCCTGCAGGTCGTACAGTTCGTATTCCTGCGGCTCCTCGAAGTAGTGAATGTACTTCCAACGATCGGTCCGCACGCCGCGGTGTTTGCGGACGCTGTGCGCGCCGGGGAATTCGTAATACTCGTACAGCCAGGCATCGCGCCACGGGGTATCCGTGTCGCCCGCGAACAGTGGAACCAGGCTGCGTCCGTGCATCGATTCGGGAATCGGCACACCGGCCAAGTTCAGCACCGTGGGCGCAATGTCGACGTTGATCACCTGGTGATCGTCGATTGTCCCCGGCGAGATTTTGGGGGGATACCGAATCAGCAGCGGAACGCGGATTGAGGGTTCATGCATCAGCCGTTTATCGAATGCCCGCCACTCACCGTGGAAAAAGCCGTTATCGGAGGTGTATAGAATTGCGGTCTCGTCAAGTTCTTCCAATTGTTTGAGCGTGTCGTAGACGCGGCCCACGTTCTCGTCGACGGCGACCAGCGTCGCGTAATAGTCCTTCACGAAACCGTCCAGCGAGCGGACGTCGTTGAAATCGCCGATGCGGTTATCGGCGTTGCGGAAAGCGTCCGGCTTGCCGGGCATCCCCTTGAGGTCCGCATCGTAGGTGCTCGGTTTGGGTACGGCGACATCTTTGAATAGATCGTGGTGCCGCCGAGCCCGTAGCCAACTGCGGTGCGGCGCCTTAAACCAAACAAACAAGCAAAACGGCTTGTCGGAATCGCGGGATTTGAGCCATTCGATCGCCTTGCCGGTGACGACGTCATCCATGTATCCCTCGCGGGGCAGATCCTCGCCGTCCACCCCTTCGGCAATCACCGGTTTGAGGTAGTCCCCCTGTCCCTTGAATCCGAAGTAGTAGTCCCATTTGCGATCGCGGAGCGCGCCCCGGACGTGCGATTTGCCGCAAAAGGCAACTTCGTATCCGTGTTTGCGGAGGATTTCGGGCAGAATCGGCGTGTCGGCAGGGATGCGTTTCCCCTTATTGTCCCGCACGCCGTGCGTGTGCGAATATTGCCCCGTCAACAGCGTCGCCCGGCTCGGCGCACAGAGCGAATTGGTGACGAACATATTGGTAAACCGCAGTCCTTCGGCGGCCAAACGATCTATGTTGGGGGTCTGCAAAATCGTGTTGCCGGCGCAGCTCATCGCGTCGTAGCGCTGGTCATCGGTCATGAAGATCACAAAGTTCGGTCGCGCCGGCTCCGCCGCGCGGCCGCGGTCGCCGCAAAAGCCGAGGGCAGACAACATTGACAGGATCAGTATCGTTCGGCGATTGCTCATGTTGGATTGGGTCCCCCGTACGTGTGCGGGTTTTTGGTTGATCGGTTGGGACGGACGTTCAACATACAGCACGCCGGTGGAATCCGCCACCGGCAGGTGCGCCGTGCGAAGTGACGACAGTTTTCGCGCACAAAAAAACCGGATTCGCCCAACGGCCGCGTGGCGGCGTGAGGCGAGTCCGGTGCATGTCGCAGTGTGGCAGTTCGTTTGGGAACAACCACTTTAGCTGATCAGATTAGGCTTCCGGTTTCGGAGCAGGAGCCGGTGCGGGGGCTTCTTCACTCGGCGGAGCCGGAGCCGGGGGGGCGTCTTCGACAGCCGGGGGAGCCGAGGAACCACCGCAGCTGGGAGCCGGGGCACAGCAGGTGGCCGCCGGAGCGCAGCACGTTGCCGGAGCACAGGCCGGTTCACAAGTGGCAGCCGGGGCACAGCAAGTGGGTGCCGGCGCACAGCAGCTCACCGGGGCACAGCAGCTTGAGGGGGCGCAGCAGCTATCGTAATCGCCGCAGCAACCATGATCTTTGTGATGCTTGAACCAGCTGTGCTTGATCTTCTTGAAGCAGCCTTCTTCTTGGTAGCAGCCACAGCTCTTTTTGTGGTGGCCGAACAAACCCGCTTCGACTTGGTTTCCGCCGGTCATTGCCAAGCCGGCCAGCAAGGCGCACACGGCCGACAACCCCAGAACTTTGCGACTCATCGTAGTCCTCCTGCAGTTCACTCAAATTGGAAAGTTGTTAAACCTCTGAAACGAAAATCCAACCCAACTCGGGTTCGCACCAGTCCGCCAAACGAGACAGATCAGGATGGTTGCGTAGATTGCTGCGGATGCAATGAACCGAACAATCAGGATAGACAAGAAGTCTGCGAAAACAGCGTTTTACCCTGAAAAAGTTAGCCAAACTCTCTGAAGGTTCCAAACTGTTGTTTCGCAATACCTATATAGATAGGGAAGAAGGCTTGGGATGTCAAAGATAAACAGCCCGTTTGGGGAAAATATGGGGAATTTACCTGCTGGGAACCGCGTGAGTGCTGGTGGTCGCACGTGCACTAATTGTGAGGGATAGCCGGGGGCTTCACCGAGACTGCTCGACGGCAGCACCTGGAACCCGTTGCGAAACGGGGCATTGGTCGCGTTTGTTGAAGCGGCTGCCTATGATTGCCGGGAGATTTACGGCCAAAGGTTGCGCGATTGACGATACCGCTCATCCTCGTTGGCTCGAGCCGCCTGCCCCGAGAACCTGTTTGGCGACTTTTTCGCGGACCATCTCCAATTGCGTGGCGACGGCCAACGC
>CALFYU010000165.1 GCA_937952455.1 uncultured Planctomycetaceae bacterium | reverse complement strand
ATTGCCCGATGCGGGCTAGGTACGTCGCGACGCACCCTACGTTTTGGCCCACTATTTTGCGCGGGGCTCCTGACCCCGCATCATCGTGAGCGAAGGTCTCCCATCGCTAGAATGATCGAACGGGGACCGATGCCCAGTTTACGGGATGTCTCATGCTGCAACGTTATCTACTCGTTTGGCTCAGCCTGCTCTGTCTGGTTGCCTATTTTTGGCCGCAGTGGGGGCTGAATGCCGGTGATCCGTTCATTGCTAGCGCGCCGTATTTGGGGTATTTGATCATCGTCACTATGTTCGCCATCGGTGCGCTCCTTCCCGACGATGAGGTACGGAACGTGGCAGCGCATTGGCCGACGGTGCTGCAGGGGACGCTGCTGCAATACACGGCCATGCCGCTATTGGCCTACGGCGCCGGGCGATTGTTTGGATTTGGGCCAGAGTTGATGGCGGGAGTGATCATTGTCGGCTGCGTGCCGGGAGCGATGGCGTCCAACGTGCTTACGCTGGCCGCGGGGGGAAATGTGAGCTATTCCGTCAGCCTGACGACCAGTGCGACATTGCTGTCACCGCTATTTGTCCCGGCGGCCTTCTGGCTGTTTCTCGGCAAGTCGCTGTCAGTCTCGCCGGTCGACGTCTCGGCCAAACTCCTCCACCAGGTCGTGGGGCCGGTCGTGGTCGGACATCTGCTGAGCCGGAAGCTGCCGAGATTTCAGCGAGCGATGCAGTCGCTCGGACCGGTGATCGCCAATTTGGCAATTCTGTGGATCGTTGCCGTGGTGTTCGCACAAAAGCGGGACGACATCACCAAGCACGCGACGAGTGTGGGAGGGGCACTGTTGCTGATCAATCTGGCCGGTTATGCGGCCGGGTTTGTCGGCGGCAAGGCTCTACGATTCAGCGAACCGATGCGTCGGGCACTGACGCTGGAGATCGGCATGCAAAATGCCGGACTGGGGACCGTATTGGCGGGTCAGCTTTATCCGGGGGAACCGAGCACGATGATTCCGCCGGCGCTGTACACGTTCGGCTGCATGCTCACGGGGACCATTCTGGCCCAATATTGGCGGCTTCGTCCGGTGACGGAACCGTCGCCAGTCGCGCCGGAGGAGGAATGATCAGCAAGAGACGCCCGTTATTCCTCAAAGTCTTGACGCAGGGCATCGCGTTCGTCGCAGGCCACCTGCAGGTCGAAGAGTAGAGACGTGATGTCCAGACGCAATTGCGCAAGGGCTTCTTGGACGAGCGCCAAGATCCGCCGCCTGCGGCGCGCGGAGTCCACGACCTGCTCATATACCCGTCCCATATCGTCTTGATAGGCGGCGGGCAGATTGGCGATTTGCCGCCCCAACTCGACCAATTCGCGGGGGAGTTCTTCGGTATCGGTACCGGTTAGTCGTTCGTGCGTAGCCATTTGGTGCAAATTCTCCTATTTCCTTCATCTTGTACATTTTTCGCGCCAAGTGCACGCGTATCAAGGAGGATTTCCATAAGTCGTTTCTAAATTTCTGCTTGTGGCTCCAGGGCGTTATGGTGCGGGGCGCGGTTCTGTTGTGATTTGGCAACGCCTTCGGGTTGGCGAAAATCGCAAGTTCTAATAAGATTCGGGACTTACGTCCGAATCTGCACAGTCAGCAGCTTGTTGCGAAATAGGAACATCGAAACGCGCTTCGTGGCGTGCCGATATCAGCAGCACAGATGTCGACGGTAGCAATTCGGATCAAACTGCGGGCCACACGATTCGTCACGTCTACGTCTCCACCACTCTCTCACTCGTTTTCCCATCCGACGAAATCCCACTCCTTCGAATAGACCCCCCTTCTCATGGATGAGAAGAGACGATCTCAACCGCGGTTTTTGAAGATTGCGAACTCGCTGCATCTTGTTTGGCTGGTTTTGGGCCTACTGATGTGGTTGGGATGCCCGTGCGCCGCTGCGGATTTCGTCGAAAACTTCGACGACGTTTCCCCCGGCAAGACGTCGTGGTTCACTGAATTTGACCGTCGCCACTGCCAGTTGCTCGATCATCGCCGCGTGGATCAGACGAATCAGGCGTATGAGGGCCGCGGCGCGGAATTCTTGAGTTTCCAGGCCGTCGACCAGGGGACGACCGTCGAACTGCGTCACTCCGTGCCCGCCACTCTGGTGTTGTTAAATGAGACGCGCCTTTCATTGTGGGTTCGCTGCCAACAGGAGGGCTGCCAATTGTCGCTGCGATTGGTGTTGCCGCACCAAATTGACACGACAACAGGTAAGAATCCCTTAAAAATCCGGTTGGACGGTGATACCTATACGAATACCGGTCAATGGCAACAGCTATTCTGCCGCACGACCAGACAGGCCGTGACGCAGAAGATCGGTTGGGCACGCAACTTTCACGAGACGGACATCAACACCGAGGGGATGTATATCGACCGGGTGTTTCTGACAGCCAAGTCATTGGCCGGACCGGTCAAATTTCTACTCGATGATATGCGCCTCGGACCGCGCGTGCGCCCGCCGGACATCGTTCAAGTTGACCACCGCGAAGATGAGGCCGCAATATCAACGCCTGCGAAATTTCGCCTCGATCAATTGCTGGTGGAAGACAAGCCGACCTTTCTGCGCATCCTCCCCTATCATCACGAGGAACCCGCGGAGTTATCACGGTTGCGCTTCAATATCGCGTGGGTACCGGATTTCGCGGATAAAGCGGTGTTGGAAAGTTTGCGGGCGGCCGGACTATGGATGATCGCCATTCCCCCCCAGGCGATCGGTCCCGACGGCCGGATGTTCGACGCCCGCACAGCAAACCTGGCTCCATTCACCAAAGACACGCAAGGGATTTTGGCCTGGTATCTGGGCACCGGGATTCCCGCGGCGGACAACCGGCTGATTCCGAAAAGGATTGACACGCTTCGCGGCTCCAACGCAGACATTACCCTCCCCATCACGGGAGACGTGGCCGGCTTGGAGTTGACCTACTCCCGGTTTTTCAAAATGTTGGGCGCATCGCGGGACGTGTTGCACACGGGCATGAATTTTCGCGAGTACCGCGACGCCTTGTTGGCCAAGCGCGAAGCGGCTCGGCCGGGGTCTTTCCTGTTTACGTGGATTGCTACCGAACCGGCTCCCGAGTTGGAAGCGGGGCGGGAAACGAGGGGTTGGCATCCCGTAATTGTCGAACCGGAGCAGATACGTCTGCAACTCTACGCCGCATTGCAGTCCGCCAATCGCGGCGTGGGATTTATGAAGTCGACGTCGTTGGACGAAGAGCGTCCCGGCGGCTTGGAACGGCGGCTGATTCTACAGCAGTTGAACATGGAATTGGACCTGATCGAGCCGTGGCTGGCGACCGGTTCGTTGCGTTCGACGGTCCCCATGAAGATTTCGCTGCGGCAGCAGCAAATCCGGCAAGGAAACCTGTTCGGCGATAGTGCCCAAGCACGGCAGCGAAACAATGAATTGTTGCGTGCGCGGACCGATCAATTGCGGCAAGAAGCCCGCATGAAAGATGAACTGGAAGCGGCGATTTTGGAAACCACCGACGGCAGTCTACTGGTGTTGCCGGCATGGTTGGAAGAGGGTGCGCAGTTTGTCCCCGGACGGCTGGCGGGGGACGACGTCAAAATCCGGATCCCCGGTGTCCCCACCACGGCGGTGGCCTATGAAATCACAACGACCGGCGTGTTCAGCTTGGATGGTCAATGCGAGCCGGTCGCCGCCGGCTTGCAGAGTACGCTAAAAAAATTCGACCAGACGGCAATGATTCTGCTGACATCTAATCTCAACATGAAAGCGCAATTGGACCAGAAGGCGAGGATCATGGCGCCCGAAAGTGCGGAAGTCATGTTGCGATTGGCCGAAGCCAAATTCGAGCGCGTCCGCCGCATCGACCAGGAGTTGGTGCAGTTGGGATACCGCCAAGCCGATGGACTAGCGAGTCTGCGCAAGGCCGAATCGAGCCTGGCGGCCGCGCGGCAAACGCTGCAACGAAAGATGTTCCATCCATCGCGTCTCTACAGCGGCGAGGCGCTGCAAGCGCTGCGGATTCTGCAGCGTGCGCATTGGAACGACGCGGTCCGCAATCTCTCCAGCCCGGTCGCCAGCCCGCATACGCTGTGCTTCAACACATTGCCCGATCACTGGGAGATGATCGCCCGCTTTGGCAGCAAGGCAACGACGGGAGACAACTTGTTGCGGTCGGGTAGCTTTGAAGATATCGATACGATGATCGCCGAAGGCTGGGAGCACAAACAGCGGCGGTTGGACAATGTTCCCGCGTTGGCGGAATTGACCCCGCAGTCCGCCCCGGGCGGCGGTGAGTACAGTCTACGTCTGGCGGCGCTGCCGGCGAATGTCGAGCGGGTTCCGCGAATTATCCCCGAGCCGCCGGTCACCGTGACCACGCCGCCGCTGACCGTAATCGGTGGGCAATTGATACATATCAGCGGCTGGATTCGGATTCGGCAGGCCGTCAAAGGCAGCGTGGACGGCGTCCTGTTCTACGACAGCCTGGCTGGCCCGGCGCATGGGCTGCGGTGGCAATCGACGGACAAATGGGAGAAATTCGAGCTGATTCGCGAAGCCACGGCCAGCGGGTCGATGACATTGACGATGAGTCTGACCGGCATGGGGGACGTGATGTTCGACGAACTGCGGGTCATCACGATCACGCCGTCGCGATCGATCGGCGGTTTTCGCAATGAAAAGCACTTTGATCCGCGACACATCATGGGCGGCCCCACCAATCGCCAGCGGATGCGGGGGACCGTCGACCCAACAGCGCGCGATCAACTGCGCGGGCGCTACGACTCGCGGCTGGATAGCGACGACGACGAATTCCGGCGTTAATCCTGCTTTGGCTTTCGAGGCAGGCCCTCATTGCGCCACCAGCGGAATTCATAACTGCCGTGTTCGGCACACGCGGCAATGTCGGGACGTCCGTCGCCGTTGATGTCGGCAATGATGACCTGATTGGCGCTTCGCCAATTCTCCTTGAGCAGGTGCCGTTTCCACCCGCGCTGCGGGTCGCCTTGATTCTCAAACCAGGCGACTCGACCGGGGTTTCTCCAGGAGGTGGCCGCCACGTCAATGTCTCCATCGCCGTCCAAATCTCCGGCGACGGCTTCGAAAGCATCGTCGAATTCCGGGCCGATGACGTGTTTCTTCCACGGGCCGGGCTGCGCTGGGTCGTTCTCGTACCAGACGATTTGGTTCTGCTCGCGTTTCGTCGAAGCCTTAGGGTCATCGGATTCGGGGCGATAATAAAACCCCAGCGCCATCACGACGTCTTGATCTCCGTCACCGTCCACATCGGCCGGATTGCCATGTGCGGGGCAGGGGGATTGGTCATCGATTATGTGTCTGGTCCAAGTGATGGAGTCATCCGACGGCTGAGTTTCATGCCACACGACCGCCGGAGCTTGCCGCACCGTGCCCAACAGGTCGAGATCGCCGTCGCCGTCAAAATCGGCCGCCCGCATAGTGCGGGTTTCGGGGACGTCCTGTTCGATAAGTCGTTTCTTCCATTCACCATCGGCTGGGGAACCGTCGTTTTCGAACCAGGCGAATTGATTTCCCAACACCCAGCTCGAGGCCGCCACGTCCAGATCACCGTCGCGATCGAAATCCCCCAAGGCGACGTCGTAAGCTCCGGGCAAGTCGGTCGTGATTACGTGTCGCGTCCACAGTCGCCCGTCGGTTGGCCGGCCGCTGTTTTCGAACCACAACAGATCGCCGCGCAGGTTCTTAACGATCACTACGTCCAAATCGCCGTCGTTGTCGACGTCCCCCACCATGTGCCGTTCCAGGCGTTCGGGGTCGTTTTTCTGAATGATGTGCCGTTTGAATTTCCCCCCGCTGTCGTTTTCAAACAAATAGAGCATGTTGCGCGGCGTGTAATCGGCACTGGTCAAATCGAGATCCCCGTCACGATCAAAATCGGCGGCCGCAATCCCGTACGCGTAGGCGTATTTGTCGGCGATCAGGTGTTCGGAGAACTGGATCGATGGCTGGGGATCGACTGCATCACAATTTCCGCCCCCTCCGTTCGAGGCAGCGCAGCAGACGACAAGCAGCGCGGCAGCGCAATATCGCATGGCATAACTCCCGAATGGGCTACTAGATGATGCGATTTATCATAACGCTTCGAGGGATTTGCTGCACCCGGCGCGTCTAAATTGATTGTGACCGAATCGGTTCGGATGGCGGCGAAATGAGAATTGGCTGTTGTCGGTCGGCGATTGTTCGGCGAATACCGTCTGCATACAATCGCCGATCTTGAGCAGATCAAACGCTTTCCATTTCCGGCGGACTTTCACCAGTTGATCCAACCCGCCGGGAGCCTGCTGCAATTGGTTGGGCATGAGCGCCAATGCCCTACCGCCGCCGTTGTGTGGAGCAGAATGTTGTGTGGAGCAGAATTCTGTGCCCCATGGACGTTTTTCCAGTCGCCGGCACGGCAGAGCGGATCGTTGCTTAAACCGGGCGTCTGAAATATCCTATGGTTTCGCAGCCATCTGAGTCGGCTGCGGCCTTCGTCCTGTTCGGTTCCCCGCAACCCTCAAGCCTGTTGCTTCAAGCCTCACGCCATTCTAAGCATTCAAGGAAATTCCCGCCGTGTTAGCCGGCCACATTGTCGCCCATCGACGCATTGAATTGATTGACATCCCCGAACCGGAACTGAACGGCCCCGGTCCCGACGGCGCTCCGCAGATCATCTTCGAACCGCATTACACCTGCCTGTGCGGATCGGATTTGCCGTTTTTCGACGGCGATTTCAACGGCGAACCGACCGAGTTTCCTCAGCAGGTCGGGCATTCGCTGCACGAAATGATCGGCCGCGTGGTGGAGACCAACGGCGAGAAGTTCCGGGTGGGCGAACGAGTGCTTACCGTGCCGGTCTATCAGGTCGGCCTGTTCGAGCGCTTTTGCAACAGCGAAAATCGCACGATTCATGTCGACGATCGCCCGCACGTCGAAAATGCCCTGATGCCCCAGCCGCTGGGGACCGTGATGTATGCCCTGGCAAAGCTGCCGAATGTGATGGACCACGACGTAGCGGTAGTCGGGCAAGGCCCGATCGGCCAATTGTTCAATGTCGCTCTGCGGAATCTCGGTGCCCGCGAAATCATCGGGATCGATAAATTGCAATCCCGTCTGGAAACCAGCCCCAAGATGGGAGCGACCGCCACGATTTGTAACGCGACGGAAGATCCCGTCTCCGCCGTGCAGAAAATCCTGGGAGGCAGATTGCCCGATTTGGTGATCGAGGCGGTCGGGCACAAGGACCAGACGTTGAATCTGTGCATCGACCTGACTCGTAAGTTCGGCACGATTTTGTTTTTCGGTGTCCCGCCGGAGAAGGTTCACGACGTCAACATGCTCAAATTGTGGCGGAACAATCTCAAGTTAGTCACGAGCGTGGAACCCGGTTTCGAACGGGATTTCCCACTTGCCATGCGGTGGATTGCCGAAGGCCGTGTCGACGTCTCCCCGATCATCACGCACCGCTTTCCGTTGGCGAAAATTCAAGAGGCGTACGAGGTTTTCCTGAACCGCACGGATGGGGCGCTAAAGGTGATGGTCGAATTCCCCGCCGCCGGCCAACACGAACCAGGCAGCCGGCAGTAGGCAGAAATGGGGTGAATAGGCATCGTGTCCTCGCTGCCGGGTCTCAAGCCTGTTCCCTCAAGCCTCACGCCTAATCACAGTCTTGGCTAAAGCCTGTAGTCTAAAGCCTACAGTCTTCACAAAAAGTACCCTTTAGACTTTCGGCGGCAGAAGATACGATTGTCGCAGTGAAATCGGGCGGTCGGGCCAACGGTCGGTTTCCAGCGGTTCCGTTCTGTGCGGACTCTCACCGAACGCAGTTTCCATAAAGGCCCGTTGCGTATGAAGATCTCTTGCCCGCTGCTGATCCTAGTCGTGTTGTGGGGAACGTCGCCGGCAGCTTCCGCGGCGGACGTCAAGACGCTGCTCGACGACATCAAGTCGGTGGATCGCGAAGCTCAAGGAAACCGCAAGGCCCAAGCGGCCGTGCGGGAGTTAACAAAGAACGACGACGTTTCGCTGACCGTCGTGTTGGAGGCCTTCGCTGGGGCGAATCCGCTGGCGGCCAACTGGCTGCGCGGGGCGTTTGAATCGCTGGCGGATGCACGGCTCAAAGCGACGAAGACGTTGCCCAAAAAACAACTCGAAGAGTTCGTGCTCGACACGCGGCACGATCCGCGGGCGCGTCGGTTGGCGTACGAATGGCTCATCAAAGTCGACGACACCGCGTCAAACCGGTTGATTCCCGGGATGCTCAACGACAGCAGCGTCGAATTCCGCCGGGACGCCGTGGCGCGGCTGCTAACGCAGGCGAACACGTTGTTCGACGCCGGTCAGAAGGAGCAGTCGCAGCCAATCTATCAGATGGCCCTTTCCGGTGCGCGGGATGACGATCAGATCAAAGAGATCGTGGACAAACTCCACGAATTGGGGCAGGAAGTCGACCTGCCGGAGCATTTCGGTTTGTTGTTGTCATGGAAATTGATCGGCCCGTTTGACAACTCCGATGAGGCCGGCTTCGACGTGGCCTATCCGCCGGAAGAAAAAATCGATCCTAACGGAAAGTATCAAGGCAAGGACTCCACGGAAGTCACCTGGACAGAGTACGCGACGTCGGATGATTACGGCATCGTGGACCTCACGAAAGCGCAAGCGGCACACAAGGGGGCGATCACGTATGCCTACACCGATTTTGTGAGCGAGGAGGATCGCGAAGTCGAACTGCGGCTGGGCACTCCCAATGCCTGGAAGGTGTGGGTCAACGGCGAGTTAGTGTTCGGCCGCGAGGAATATCACCGCGGCACGCGCTTGGACCAGTATCAGTTTCCGGCCAAGCTGAAAAAGGGGCACAACGACATTTTGATCAAGGTCTGCCAGAACGAACAAAAGGAATCCTGGGCGCAGAAATGGGAGTTTCAACTGCGGGTCTGCGATCCGGTGGGAACGGCCATTTTGTCGACCAATCGGCCCCCGCGCGTCCTGCCGGAAAAAGAAGCCGCTCAGACCGAGAAAACGGGAGACAACTCATGAGGAAGCCTAATCTGCAAGTCGTCAGTCTGTTCGGCGCCGCCCTGGTGTGCCTCGCGCAGAGGGGGGCGGCCCGGCCTCACTTA
>CALFYU010000164.1 GCA_937952455.1 uncultured Planctomycetaceae bacterium | reverse complement strand
AGCCGACTCGTCTGGAGCCGGGCTTGCGGAAAACCGACGGCCGCGAGGTTCTCACTGAAATCAAGAACGACGACGACCTCAAACAAATTCCGGTCGTGGTGATGACCGCGTCGACAGATGCCTGCGATATCCAGCGGAGCGAGGAGTTGCAGGTCCAGAGCTACATGACCAAGCCGCTGAACCTGAAGAAGTTCTTGAAACTGGTCAAGGAACTCGCCCGCTACTGGCACGAAGACATGATCCTGCCTGCCGAACAGGTCGTCGAGTGATTCCCCGCTCAGGGTGATTATTCCGACTGTTTGGCCACCAAGACCTGCCACGGACCGCGAATCCGCCCTTTTTTGTCGCCGCGCACCAAATCCGCCAATAGCCGCGCATCCCCAACCGCCAGTTCCACGTCCCGGAATGTGTATTCCGTCGAATCGCCGGTCACGTCGGCGCTGAGCGTCTGTTCGCCAATCGTCAAATTCAGCGTCTCGGCAAAAGTCCGCGGGCGAAACATTACCGTTACGTCGTACTTGCCCGCCGTCGCCGTATGCAATTCCCAATATCCCTGCGAATCAGGCTGCCAGCCGCTGTCTCGGCTGGTCCGCCGCCAATCCTGCCGCGTCAACACGACGGGATTCTCGTGCGGCGTCCCCAGGTAAATCCTGGGCGGCGCATAGTTGTCCGGACGCGTGCTCCCCACGTCGTCAAACCACGCGTCATACGCTTTGCGCAGTTGTTCCGCGACGTCGGCGTGATCGGCGGCAACGTTTTGCATCTGCAGTGGATCGGCCACCATGTCGTACAACTCGAATCGCAACGGCCCCGACAGTTCTTCGCGGCCAAATCCGGAGGCGTTCAACAACGACCAGTTCTGCGTCATGGCGACAAAGTTGTGGTAGCGAACCGGTTCATCGCCACGATGCGCCTGGATGCAGATCGTGCGATCGGGCCACTCGACGTTCTTGCCTTCCAGCAGCGGCAAAATGCTCCGCCCGTCCAATTTGACCCCGTCGGGAACGGGCACGTTACATGCCTCCAACAGCGTTGGTAGCACGTCAATGTGTGCGGCGATGCGGTCCGACGTCTGTCCCGCTTTGAGCCGCGCCGGCCAATGTGCGAAGAACGGTGAACGGATGCCCCCTTCGTAGACCTGAGACTTCGTGCCTTTCATCCCAGCCACGTACCGCCGGCCGTTGGGGCCGTTGTCGACCATGAAGATTACGAGCGTGTTGTCGGTAATGCCCAGCGCGTCCAACTTCTCAAACAACCGGCCGACGTTCGTGTCGACGTTGCTAATCATGGCAAAAATCCGCGCCCGCTGGTCGTGACTCGACTTCTTGGGCAGCGGGTGTCCCGTCTCTTGTGGAAACTGGTCGTTGCCGAGATTCATCTTTCTGTATTGCTCATATTCCTCTTCAGGAACATCATTGAACGGTCCGTGCGGCGCATTGGTTGGTATGTAGGCAAAAAACGGCTTTCCGGCGTTGTGCTGCGTCTCCATCCAATTCATCGCGGCGTCGAAATAGACGTCCGTACAATAACCGGTCTGCGGCGCCTCCTTGCCGTTGTGAAATAATATGGGGTCCGTGTATTTGCCTTCGCCTCCCGGCGGATCCGACGGCTGGCCGATTCCACCCCCGCGAAGCACCAGTGATTCCTGAAATCCCTGGTCCATCGCCCGCAACGGATAGTTGTCCCCCAAATGCCATTTGCCGAATATTCCGGTGGCATATCCGCCGTCGCGGAGCATTTCCGCCACGGTAACTTCGCTCGTGTCCATCATCGCCCGGCCAATGTAAGTATCGATGGCCCGTGTGCGGTAGTTGCAGCGGCCGGTCATCAGGCAGGCCCGCGTCGGCGCACAGACGGGTGACACATAGAACCGCGACATCCGCGCACTGCGGCGAGCCATGGCATCGATGTTGGGCGTGCGGATTACCGGATTACCGGTTGCCCCCAAATCGCCGTAGCCTTGATCGTCCGTCATGATCAAAACCACATTCGGCCGCTCTGCCGCCGACGCGAGCGTGCCGGGGAAAAAACCAACCAAGCTGCAGAATCCAATTATTCCAATGAGCCGTCTCATGCTTGGCGATCTCCGAGAATCAAAGGTTTTGCGGGCGTCACTCGGCGTTGCTCGTGCAACACGTCTTTTCGAATGGTCTACGCCAGGGTAACCAGATTCGGCCTTTGATGGGAGTGTGAAGCGCGTTTGCCGGCGTCTGTTCGTTCATGTGCTACACTTCTGCGGAAAACGCACTCTCCTTCACAATCGCCGCACGATGTCAACAACCGACGAATCGACCGAAAACAAACCAACGCAGCCGGGCGCCAGCCCGATCGTGGCGTACGTCCTTCCGTTCGCCCTGTTCATGCTGTTCGGAGCGGCCGAAGGCTGGGAGCCGCTGAAGGCTTATTACCCCCTCGTCTACACGGCCAAAATTACGGTGGTGGTCGGCGTGTGGTGCTATTTCCGCCGCCGTTATCCCGCCCCGTCGGGAGCCGGCCTGGGGTGGGGAATTTTGGCCGGCGTCGTCGGTGTCGTGGTCTGGATCGGACTTTGGAAGTTGAACCTGGAACGACACGTCGCCGATCTTCTGCCGGGCTGGCTCTATTCCGCCGATCGCATCGGTTATGACCCCTTCACCGCGATCGATTCCGCCGGCGCCGCTTGGGCCTTCGTCGCCGTCCGTATGCTGGGATTGGCGGTCGTCGTGCCGCTGATGGAAGAGGTGTTTTGGCGCGGATTTTTGATTCGCTATCTCGTCAACGACGACTTTGAATCGGTCCCGCAGGGAACCTACACTCCGCTCAGTTTCTGGGTGGTCGTACTGCTGTTTACGCTCGCGCATCCCGAATTGCTGGCCGCCGCGATCTGGTGCGCCGGCATCAATTTGGTTCTCTACCGCACCAAAAACCTCTGGGCCTGCATCGTGGCCCATGCCGTCACGAATCTCTTGCTGGGTGTCTACATCCTGGCCAGCGGTGCGTGGGTGCTCTGGTAAGACGCCGGCGGCATAACGCGCGCAACCCGTCCTATCGGTACGGAATCGCCACGTTGCCAAATCGCAACACACGTTTTCCCGACGCAACGCGCTATCGCAAAGTAGAGTTGAGCGTATGAAAACAGCGACCCCGTAATTCGAGGACTTCGATATGGCGAACGGCGATTTTGCACTGGATCAAAAGACCCAGGCTCCCGGATTGGAATACCTACACTGGATTCAAGTTGCGGCTGCGCAAGGCAAGGGCCTGGGTGGTCTGGTCCGCGAAATCGCCGGATTGATGTGGGGACCGGGTAAGCTGCAGCCGAATGAATACTTCATGTACAAGCTCTACGACGATCAGCGTTACGGAGCCGACATGAAAAAGACTTTCCTCGGCGCCCAGCGGCACCACGAATTGCTCGCCGCCCTGGATATGCCCTGGCCCAAAATTGCCAATGACAAGCCGACGCTTACGGCACTTTTGCGGGGGCATGAGTTGCCGATTCCCGACACACAAGCCATGCGGCACGCCGATCGCACCTTTCCTGGCGCGAAGTCGCTGGCCAATCGCGACGACGTCGTCCGGTTCCTGCGCAACGACGCCACCTACCCGCTCTTCACGAAGCCGGTCGCCAGCGCCTGTAGCTTGGGCGTGGCCAACATCGAATCTTACGACGCCGATGCCGACTGCCTTGTGACGGCGGACGGGCGCCAAGTGCCTGTCGAGGATTTCGCCGATCAAGCCGAACAATATGCCACGGACGGCTACTTATTCCAAACGCGGTTGACGCCGCATCCCGAAATCGCCGCCATCGTCGGCAACCGCATCAGCACGGTACGGATGTTCGTGCTCGTCGACGACAACGGTCCCGTGCTGCTGCGTGCCGCCTGGAAAATTCCGGGCGAAGCGACTGTGGCCGACAACTTCTGGCGTCCCGGCAACATGCTGGGCGGCGTCGACGTCGAAACGGGCAACGTGACCCGCGTTCTTATGCGGACCGCAAAGGGGACCGAACCGGTGGATGAACACCCGGTGACCGGAGCCAAATTCGCCGATCTGAAGTTTCCCGAATGGGATGCGATGCGGGCCCTCGTCATGCGGGGCGCGGCCGCCGTGCCGTCATGCCATCTCCAGGGTTGGGACGTGGCACTCACCGACCGCGGGCCGGTGCTCATCGAACTCGAAGGAGACGGCGGAGACGCGATCATGGAGCAACTTTGCTTCGATACGGGTTTGCTGCAGGGCCGCTATCTGGACTTCCTCAACAAGGCCATGGAGCGCCGCAAAGAAACCGCCAAAGCCGCCAAACGACGCAATCGTAAAAAGCTGATGGCCAACCTGTCGCAATTGAACATGAACGCCCAACGCGCCGGCCAGACCGAAACCGGGCCAGCCCCGACGCACAGCGCGTAAGTCTGCGCAGCGCCAATGCAACGACGTCTTCACCTAGCCGTCCAACGAGAAAGGGTGCCACTGGCGGCTTGTCCGCCAGTGCTTTTGCAGATCACGCGGATGGCACTGGAGGGCACGCTGCCAGTGCCACCCAGCACCGATTGATTCCCAATTCCTCAATGGGCACATCAGATTCGCACCGCACCGAAGCAGATCCCATGCATCCGAATCCCCAAGCGACGCTGGAAGAACTTCTGGTTTCCGGCGGCGACAACCGTCTCAATCTTCTCTCCGGAGACGGGTTGAATAAATATGGATGCGGGCCGCGACCGCGGGCGGCGATTCCGTTTGGATCTTGCACAAGTTCCTCGACGTCGCCGCGCGGTTACGCGGCAGCGCAGCGGACGTTGCAATACCTGCGACGCCAACCGGACTTTGACACCGCGATTGCACATTGCGCCGATTCCATCCGCACGCGACTAGCAGCACTGTTGGAACTCGATGCGGATGTCGAAATTGCACTGGCGCCCTCGGGGACCGACGTGGAATCGCTGGCTGTGATTTTGGCCGGCGCGAATTCCGACAAACGCATTGTCAATATCGTCGTCGGCCCGGGCGAGGTCGGCAGCGGCACGCCGTTGGCCGCCGCCTGCTGTCACCACGATAATCAAACCCCCCTCGGCGGTAGCCCGCTGCCGGGCGCGCCGATCAATGCCGCATTGGCCGACCGCGTCTGTGTCAAAACGGTCGATATTCGCGGCGCCGGGGGCCGGCAACTGAAGGATTCGGAAATCAACGCCGAAATCACCCAGTTGGTCGTCGAGTCTAGCGACGAGGATAGCGTCGTGCTCCTGCACATCGTCGCGCACAGCAAAACCGGCGTCTTTGCTCCCAGCATCGCGTGCGTCGAACAATTGCGAACAGCATTCCCCAATCTGGTGGTCGTCGTCGATGCCGCACAGGGGCGCCTGAGCCGCGCTGGCCTGCGCGACGTCCTGCGCCGCGGCTATCTCGTCATCTTCACCGGCTCGAAGTTCTACGGCGGTCCCCCCTTCTCCGGCGCATTGCTGGTCCCGCGACCCCTTGCCGACGCGGTTCAAAATCTGCAGTCCCTGCCGTCCGGTTTCGGCGACTATTTCTCAGCCGTGGAAATGCCGCCACGCTGGACTGCGCTACGTCGATCGTTGCCTTCACAATCCAATCTGGGGGTGATCCTGCGTTGGTCGGCGGCGCTGGTCGAGATCGAAGCCTACTATGCTGTCCCGGAATCGACCCGCAACCAGGTGCTCATCGGCTTTGAATCCGAAGTTTCCCGCATCCTGGGAGCATCAAACGTCATCGACATGTTGCCGACTGACGCCTGGAGAATTGATGACGATGATCGTCCCTTGGAATCGCGGACGACCGTCTTCGGTTTTTGGGTCAAACCACCTGGAGCGCGTGAACCGCTCAGCAAGTCCGATCTCATCCAGATTCACCGCAATCTGAACACCGACGTCTCCGAGCGTTTTCCGCAGCTCGACCGAAACGTCGCCGCACGCTGTTTCCACATCGGGCAGCCGGTCAACTTAGGTTCGGCGGGTCATATCCTGCGCGTGGCGATCGGCGGAGAATTGGTCGTGCGCGTGGCCACGGACGAAACCCTGGGCGGATCGCTGGACCAACGCTTGACTTGGCTCAGCCGGCAAATTATGAATCTGCGACTCAAGCTGGAATGCCTCGTCGGCGCCGAGTCCACCGTGGCAGCTGCCACCACGTCGCAGCCGACCTAAGCACCTGTGTTCAATTCGGGCGGGCGAGGCTCCTGCCGAGCCGCGCCGGACCATTCAGCTTGCCAAGACGAAACGCCGTAAGTCAGCCAGCTACTCTCTCGCGTTATGTGAAAGCCACCGGATGGATCCCTTCCGTAGCCGGATTTCTCTGGAAGAAGCGGCCGCCGTCGTGCGATCGGCACAGATCAACGGTCCGCTCAATGACGCGTCGTCGGCGATCTTCCACAATCTGGAACTGATGCGGGCACGCATCGTCGAACTTCAGGCTAGCTTTCCGGAAAACACACTGCATGCCATCGCCGTGAAGGCCAATCCGGTGGTGCCGCTTTTGCGAGAGGTCGTCGCTTGCGGCTGCGGATTGGAAGCGGCCAGCATCGAAGAGGTCGAACTCGCACTCGCTGCTGGATGTCCGCCCGAGAAAACCGTCTTCGACTCGCCCGCGAAGACAGTCCAAGAAATCCGCCAGGCTTTGGAGGCCGGTCTTATCCTCAATGTCGACAACTTTGACGAACTGCAGCGGATCGCCGCGGAACTCCGCACGCGCAGTTCGAAATCGGTTGTCGGGCTGAGGATCAATCCACAGGTCGGCGGCGGCACGATCTCGCTAACCAGCGTCGCCAACGTGGATTCCAAGTTTGGCATCCCCTTGTCGACCAACCACGCAGCCATTCTGGATGCTTATCGCAATTATCCCTGGCTCGTCGGCTTGCACATCCACGTCGGCTCACAAGGTTGCGATCTGGGACTGCTCACCGAGGCGGTCGCCGTGGCCGATGCGCTGCGCCATGAAATCGTACAAACCAGCGGCCGTGCGGTCACGCACTTCGACATCGGCGGCGGCCTGCCCACCGTCTACCAAACCGGCCAAACTGCTCCCACGCCGGCGGAGTATGTCCAGCACCTCCGCGAGCGCACCCCCGAAATCCTTGAACCGCCGCTGCAACTCGTCACCGAATTCGGCCGCGCGGTGCAAGCCAACTGTGGCATCGCCGCCAGCCGCGTCGAGTATTTTAAGTCCGCGCAGAGCATGGCGGTGATCCACCTCGGCGCCGACTTTCTCTTGCGCCCGGTCTATCGCCCCGACGATTGGCTGCACGAGTTCTTTGTTTTGGATGCCGATGGCCGGCCGAAAACAGGGGACCCTAGCCCCGTCACAATCGTCGGCCCGCTCTGTTTCGGCGGCGATATCCTGGCCCGCAAGGTCGATTTGCCGCCGGTTGAGGAAGGAGACTGGATCGTCATCCGCGACGTCGGCGCCTACACGCTCAGCATGTGGTCCCGGCACTGCAGCCGCGGGATCCCCGCTGTGATCGGCTACGAACCCGAGCGTCTCGACGAAATGCGCGTCCTCCGCCACGCGGAGACGGCGCCGGATGTCGTGCGGTTTTGGAGTCACTGAGGGAACAACGAGACACAAATAAAATAGCCGCCCTCAAGATGTTTGAGGACGGCTATTCGATGTTGAAAATCTTTCGGAGTCGCGATGGCGAACCGGCCGTTACGCGGCGGCTCGCGTCTTACGTCTCCGCCAGCCATAGCCCGCCAATCCGACCATGCCGATCGCCATGAGGGCAATGCTGGACGGCTCAGGAACCACACCGGGTGATCCGGACGGACCAGGAGGAGTGTTAACGAAGCTTTCACTTCCGCCGCTTTCATAGGCAATCGCGTGGATGCCGATGCGTAGCCCGCCGACGCCCCCGCCTTGAATGAGCGCTGCTTCGATGTCGCTGAACGTGTAGGGCATCAATGTGTTGGGGTCATCCTTAAGGTTAAAAATGATCGTCAGGGATTCACCGGGATTAATACCCAGCTTGGATGGCGGTGGATCAGCATCGGCCGCGAAACCAGCCGTCGTTTGGAAGGATGGACTCGCGTTTTCCCCCCCGGGGAGATTTTCAGACGGACTTCCTATTGTAAAGTCCACGCCGGCATCCCCGCCAAGGGCGAAGTTGTCGTCCGCATCAATAAGGGTGGAAATTCCTAGCAAGGTGCCATCATCGAAAAGGACCAATTCGATCGCGGAGTCCTCTCCACCACTTGCATTGCTAACAACAAAGCCAATTTGTCCGGCACCCACGCCGGCAATCTCGTCCGTAACTGTGACACTAAACTGTGATTCGCCGATGGCGACATCTCCAGCGTTGTTATTTGTTACAGATTCGAATCCAAGTGTGATCATGCCCGCATCGGCACGACTGGCTCCAATCCAAATTACGGCCATTATGGCCAAGCCCGCCGTCAATTTTAGCTTACGCCTCATCGTAGGACCCCCGGAAAAACGTTGTTGCAGATGTTTGGTGAATTACGGCGAGGCAATATCCAATATGAATTGGTGCTATAGGACTAAGCAATCAGATTTTTTCGATTTTGCGGCATTTTTGGGTTTTTCCTAATTTAACACCGCCGATTCCCTAAAAAACGGGTATGTTTTCGGCGCCAATTGGTTGTTTTCCCTACCCGGAAAACTATGCGTAGTCACCCTGCAAAATGTGGTTGGTATTTAGGCACCGGCATGATCGGGCGACAGTCGAAGATTTGCAGCCTGACGCATCGCACTTTGATGTAATCGTTGGGGATTCGAGTAGACTCAGATACCGTATTCATCCCAGCTCATCGCCCGCACTTGACTCAATCGGAAGAGTCTGGTTAACTGCCACCCCTTTCGGAAATACCCTAGGTTATTCCCGGGGTGAGCGGATAACCAAAACGAGACCCATCCCCACACGTTTTGAGGAGTGAGAGTCCTGCTAACCGGTTGTTGTCGGGCCAGACAACGGAATCGGCGGGGGCGTTCCTTTTCGCCGCTACTTCTGTCTTAGATTTCAAATCGACCCAGCGGGTTCTCTTTGACACGATGTCAATCGTGAGACACGTTTAAATAGAGATGGCGTGCGCCGTGATTCGGGCGCACGCAGCATGATAAATTGCCGCGGGCCGCTGCACTCCTCCAGAGCCTTCGACAAAGGCAAACCCGTCGCGAGGCGGGGACGCAAAGCCATGGGTCTCT
>CALFYU010000163.1 GCA_937952455.1 uncultured Planctomycetaceae bacterium | reverse complement strand
CACCGAGCGCGGTCGTCAACGTCTCGCCATGTGAACGCTTGTCACAGCGCGTCGCGGATTTTCTTAAACCCGGTGCGGATTTCTTCGCCGACCGATTTGAGCGATTGCCAAATGCCGGCAGAGGCTTCGGCGGCGGCTTCCTTAGCGGGGTTATATTGTTTGACAAGTTGTTGGTAGCGGTCGTCGAGTTTGTTCCATTCGCCTTTCAATTCGGAATTGGCCAAATGCACTTTCAATTTGATTTCGTCGCGCATCTGTTTCAAGGTGGTGATCAATTCATCAACCGCGCGTCTTTCCTCAGACATGTCTGTGCTCCTTGTCCCGGGCCGTCGTTCAGATATCGAGGTAGATCTCTATACAAGTGGTTTCAAAACCCTCTGACGCACATCGCGAACTCTATTTGGAAAGGGCATCGAACAAGCGCAACCGGGTTTTGAAACTGGCTTGCCTTGTTGAAAACTAATTTACAGTCTTGACGAAACAGCTAACGCCGCAGGGCGTAGGCCAAGACTTTGAGGCCGGCTTCCACGAACAGGCTTTGGTCGGTCCGTGCGTTGAGTGCCGACCCCATCGTCCGCTTCAATCCGCTGAAAAATGATTCCACGATCCAACGCCGACCGTAACCGTTTTTCTTTAACCGCCGCTTCGTCATCTGCGAGCGATAGCGGCCATTCACGCCGCCATCCTGGCGATGCACGGCCGGAGGGATCCAACTTTCCACGTTCCAGTCGTCGCGGCAGAATTCATGGACCCATTCCGCATCGTAGCCCTTGTCGGCAAACAGCCGCACCGGCTGCGTCACGTGTTGCGTTTTGGCCAAGAGCGGCCGGGCTTCCCGTTTGTCGTTGTATGGCCCCCAACTCACCACCAGACCGGCCGGCAACATCGATCCGGCCAACACGCAAATCGAGAGTTTGACATACTTTTTCCGGGATTGACCACTGCGTGATTGATAATGAGCACTCATTGAGGAGGTTTCCAAACCGCTGGAATCGAGCGAGGCTTCCTCCGCATCGGGGGCAAATTCTCCCACGATCTCCGCCAGCATCTGATCAATGATCTCCAGCACATGTGATCGATCGGCGAAGTACTTCAGCGTTGAATAATGCGGCAGACGACGCAGCTCCAGACGTTGTTGCAGTTGATCGGAAGTTTCCAAAAACTCGATAATGCCGCGATAGGTCGTCTTCAAATACGCCTTTAACACCAGGATCGACAGCAATTGCGACTGCGTGAATTTCTGTGGACTTTTCGGATGCGAGTAGGGTGCGACGAACCGCTGCGAAATCCGCATCGAAAGCGAAGCCACTTCAAGCAACACGTTGGTGCGATTGTTATTTTTCATAAACGACAGGTTTAGCGCGAACTCAATCAGAATTCAAGAGATGTTTTCAACACGGCACACTGCCTTCTGCCGTTGTGGTCGAACCAGGACGCGTACCAATAACCCTTGGCCTTCTTGCCGCCGCGTTTGAAAACCGATGCCACGCCGCTACTCCCGAATTCTGATCTCAAGGTTGAGGACGCGACCGAGCCGATCAAGCGCTTTCATCGAAAGCCCCCGATGCCCGTTGTATAACTTTGCCACGGCAGACTCGTCGATTTCGG